>JAVBQM010000029.1:0-5381 GCA_031549065.1 Candidatus Gastranaerophilales bacterium
TTGCTGCCAAATAAGCCTTCTAAAAGCGCACCAAGCAAACCGCCTTCTGAAACATCAACAACACCGCCAATTGAGCGAGTATCACGAAGTTCAAAAATTGTTTTCTCAAGCGACTTTTCAAGCGTTGGATCAACTTTGTCGATTTCGCCGCCAAGGAACTCTGAAAGCACCATTTGGTACAATGAGCCCCCGATTTTTGAATCATCTTTTATTTGCTTACCTAACAAATAAACGCTCTCGCCCGCACCGAAGTTTGAAGTAATAACATCTTCGGGTTTTTTAGCATAACCCACCATGCCGATTGTCGGGGTCGGATACACTCTTACCTCTTCGCATTCATTGTAGAATGACACATTACCCGAAACAACAGGAATGGAAAGCTCGCGGCAACCGTCAGCAAGACCGTCGATTGATTTAACAAATTGATAACCCACTTCTGATTTCTCCGGGTTGCCATAGTTTAGGCAATCAGTCAAACCAAGCGGCTTAAACCCTGATGAAACAAGGTTTCTATAGCTTTCATACATTGTGTTTTTACTGCCGTTGTAAGGGTCGAGGAAAACCATCCTTCCGTTTGAATCCATTGTAAGGCCGACAACGCCGCCTTCTTCTTTAAGCATGATGCCGCCGGAACCTGCTTTTGCTGCCCCAAGAACGGTTCTTCCGCCAAGGGTATCGTCAAACTGGCCATAAGCCCAGTTTTTGCTTGCAAAATTCGGGTCAGAAACAAGTTTTTCAACAACTTCTTCAACGCTTTGGCTTCCTGTCCACTTTTTAGCCTGATATTCTTTAATATAAGCCGGCTCAGTTTCATCAAGTTCGTAGTAGTAGCCGTCATTTAAAATTGAAGGCGGGAGGTTCGCAACCATTTCGCCATTATGGAAAAGACGATATTCGTTCTGTTCAATAGTTTTACCGATTTCTCTTGCAGGAACACCATATTTATCTGCGATAGCAAGAACTTTTTGAACACCCGCTGTTGTAGTTACAAAAATCATACGCTCTTGAGTCTCGGAAAGCATTGTTTCCCAAGGCTCCATTCCTGTTTCTTGCAAATGAACTTTATCCAAATAAAGTTCCATGCCGCACTTACCTTTGTATGCCATTTCTGATGTTGAACTTAAAAGTCCGGCAGCGCCGCAATCTTGACATGCAAGAGTATCGTCTAATTTTAAAATTTCAATTGTAGCCTCAATTAAAGCCTTGCCCATATTAGGGTCGCCCGTTGGAATTTTCGGTTCGTCTTTTGCAACGTCTAATTCCTTACTTGCAAAACTTGCGCCATGGACGCCGTCTCTGCCCGTCGGAAGACCTGCAATAATAACATGGCTGTTCGGCGGTGCGGCTGAAAGTTTGATATCATTAATATTTATAAAACCCACTGCCATAACGTTACACAAAGGTGAAGTTTGATAACAAGGTTCAAAACCGATTTCGCCGCCAACGGCAGGAACGTTTGCAGTGTTAGAGTAATATGAAGCTCCTTCAATTACACCTTTGAAAAGTTCTTTTGTGTTGCCCTGGTTGAGTTTACCGAATTTTAACGAACTTAAAGCAGCCACCGGGCGAGCGCCGAGCGCCATAATGTCTCTTAGAACTCCGCCAATACCTGTTGAAGCAGCGTGGAACGGTTCCACGGCTGAAGGGTGATTGTGGCTTTCCGCTTTAAAGAAAACTACCTGATTTCCGATTTGAACACCGCCAGCGTTCTCCTCGGCGTGAAGTGAGCCCGCCTTTGGGAAGCGTGATAGATATTTCTTTGAATGGCAGTAACCGCAGTGTTCTGACCACATCGCCGAAAACAAATATGTTTCAACTTCGTTGGGTTCGCGGCCTAAACGTTTTTTAATCTCGCTGTACTCAAGGTCTGAGATGCCCAGAGCTGAATACAATTCTTCTTTAATTTGCATTTTGTATACCTTTCTTTTTTTAATACCTTCCAAACAAAAATGACGAGCGAGCTTAAGTTCGGTCGTCATTTCCCATTTTATTAATTATTATTATTTTAATTTTACTGTTGTTGTTAAACTCGTAAAGTAAGTCCATGCTTTTAGCTTCCTTATTAAAATATAAGATTAGCACAAATGTTTCGATTATGATATTAATTATTGTAAATATTTGGAGTAAAAATGAGCAAAGTTTTATATGAAACAAAATTTTTACAGCTGAAAGACAGCGGTAACGGCTGGTTTTACGCCCATAGACCCAACGTTTCAGGAATTGTTATAATTGTTCCAATAATTGGTGACGAAGTTTTATTTTTAAAAACAAAGCGTCCGCCACTGGATGCTGAAAAGGTTTCAAATTTCAACATTGAACTTCCTGCGGGGCTTGTGGGCGATATTGATAAAGACGAGAGCATTTTAGATTGTGCGCACAAGGAATTACTTGAAGAAACAGGGTTTGTTGCAAAAGAAATGAAGGTATTAACGCATAACTTAACAAGTTCCGGCGGCCTGACAAGTGAAACTTCAAGTATTGTGTTGGCGGTAATTGAAAATGACACCCCGGTGGCTGAGGCCCAAAACGACGGTGGAATAATTTTGGAGCGCGTAAAAGTGAAGATCGCCGACGCCCCAAAATGGCTCAAGGCTCAAGAGCAAGCCGGCGGTTCAATCGGTGCGCAAACTTTGGCAGGGCTTTATTTATTTTTATGCAATAATGGTTAAGAAGTATTTTACGGAATTTTAAAGAATGACTATAGAATTATCGAAAACCAACACGCATAATGCGTTTAACTATAAATATCTTGCAGGAAGGCTTTGGCCGTACATTAAACCCGTTATGTTCAGGATTATTCTCGGCATTTTAATTGCTATTCCGCTCGGTTTGCTTGACGGCGTGACTGCTTTTGCACTAAAACCGTATATTGATGTTGTGGTAAACGGCAATACCGTTATATATAAGGGTATTGAACTTACGCGCAACCTTCTTGCCGCGGTAATTCCCTGGGCAATTATTATTTTCGCCGTTGTCCAAGGTGTTCTGAAATACTTAAACGACTACCTTTCAAGCTGGGTTAGTCAAATTATTTCAATCTCTGTGAAAATCGACCTTTTTAAGAAATTAACCACGCTTGATTCAAAATTTTATGACAAAAACACTTCAGGTATTGTGCTTGCAAGGTTTTTAGCAGACCCGGACGCTGCTTCAAGAACATTTGTTGATAACATTCGACACTTAATTACCTCTGCAACAAGTTCAATCGGGCTTATTGCGGTTCTTTTATATTCAAGCTGGAAACTTGCGATTGTGGGCGTTGTGGTTTTAGGCGGTGCGTTTTTGCCCGTTGCGCTTATAAGAAAGAAGATAAAACAGGTTTCAAACGCTGCAACTGTTGTTGGGGGTGGAATTAACACCAGTTACAATGAAACTTACCACGGCAACAAGGTGATTACAGGTTACAACCTTCAAGAGCATGCCTATTGCGATTTCCGCGCAAGAACCAGAGAAGTTTTCAATTTGAACATGTCCCTTGTTAAGCGCACAGGCTGGATGTCGCCCATAATGTATTTAATTGCAAGTGCAGGTATTGCGGTTGTAATGTTTTTTGGAAACCAATTGATTATAAACGGCGAAATGACAACCGGTTCTTTTGCAAGCTTCATCACTTCGCTTTTATTATTATATAAACCCGTTAAAGATTTAGGCGGCACGCTTACAAATATTCAAAACGTTTTTGTTGCAATGAGCAGGGTATTCGAACTATTCGATCTGGTACCGGAAATCAAGGACCATAAAGACGCACATGAATTAACTTGCGTAAACGAGGGGATCGCTTTTAAGAATGTTGATTTTGAATATGAACAAGATAAACCTGTGTTAAAAGATATAAACATTGAGGTCAAAAAAGGTGAAACTTTGGCTATTGTCGGTAACTCGGGCGGTGGTAAAACCACGATTGTGAATTTAATTCCGCGTTTTTATGATGTCACTAAAGGTGTAGTTAAAATTGACGGAACTGATATAAAAGACTTCACTCTGGCAAGTCTGCGCTCCAATGTTGCCGAGGTTTTTCAGGATAATTTCCTATTCTCCGGAACCATTCGCGATAATATTTTAATAGGCAAGTTCGATGCCAGCACTGAGGAGATCAACAAAGTTGTCGAATTGGCGCACTTGAATGAATTTATAGGCGAGCTTAAGGACGGGCTTGATACCGTAATCGGTGAGCGCGGCACGACGCTTTCAGGCGGGCAGCGTCAGAGAGTTGCAATTGCGCGCGCTATGATTAAAAATGCACCGATCCTGATTTTAGATGAAGCAACTTCTGCTCTTGATAATAAATCGGAAGCAATTGTCCAAAAAGCACTTGAAAATTTAATGAAAGACAAAACCGTTTTTGTGATAGCACACAGGCTTTCAACGATTAAAAATGCAGATAAAATAGCCGTAATTAACGAAGGCAAACTTGTTGAACTAGGCGCACATGAAGAGCTTTTAAAGCACGATAAGGGCGCTTATAAACATTTATACGAAATGCAATTCAGCAAAGCTTAGTGATTGTTTGTTAACTTTTGTAAACCGGCAATAAAATAAAATGGCAATTTTCTTCAGTATATACCTTTTATATATATAAGTTACAAAGAGTATAAAAGGAGAAAGTGAATGACAACTCCACCTACTGTATATTATAGTATGCTTACACGAGGATCGAATCAAGCATTTGCGGATACGGAAAAATACACCAAAGCCCCTGATCTTGAGTCTATTTTCGGAAATAACCAAAATCAGCAAAACCCCATTAATTCTTGGAATAGCAATTTTAGTGGAATGAGCCAGAATGATTTTATGAGCCAATGCATCGATTTTATAATGCCTCTTCTTGATTCAATGGGCATGGGCGACCAATTCAGAGAATGGCTTGGTTCTAATGGCTACGGTAACTACAGTAACAACAGCAACTACGATTGCGGACAAGAAGGCTGTACGGCTCAACACAGCTATGTTGACGGCGAACACAACCATACAGAAGAAGGCGAATGCACAGTTGACCACAGCGGCAAGAACGATGAAGCATACAATAAAGGATTTCATGACACAATCAACAGCTATAATAAAGGTAGCGCAGATGCTATGAAATTAATTCAAGGAGATACCCCTGTTCACAAAGCCGAGGCCGGCAGAATGGAAGACCTGCATGACCCTAACTGCCCGATACATGGAGCAGAAAAGGCAGCAGAAGACCACAATAAGGAAAATTGCTCGATCCATGGAACAAAGAACAAGGGAGAAGCTGACACAAAAGATAGCATATTGGGGTCTATTGTAAATTGGTTTAAAGGGGGCATCCAAAAAGGTGTAGACGCACTAGCCAAAGCGTTTGAAAAAAATGAGACAGACGCAACTTTGAGAGGCAAAAATACCGAAGTAAAAACTTA
>JAVBQM010000001.1:0-16237 GCA_031549065.1 Candidatus Gastranaerophilales bacterium
AACAGGAAGAAGTCAGGCTTAAAAAAGAGTATGAAATGAGCCAAAAGGTTTTAGATGTGAACTATGTTGAGCCCGCCAATATCAGGCAAAACATGACGCCCGCAGAATTGAAATTAAAAGACAGAAAACATTCTTCGGAACCAACCTGGTTTATGTATTAAAATTTAAGAGAAAAACTATTCTTCCCCGATTATTTTATTAATTTCAGCGACTAATTCTTCAGGGTCGATGCCGTGGACTTTTGCACCGGCTTCAAGGTTTTCAAATCTTGCCGCGGCGCAACCGACACAGCCAAGTCCAAACCTTGCAAATACTTCAAGAGATTCAGGGTGGTTTTGAACCACATCAATTATGCTCATATCTTTAGTGACTTTTGCCATTTTTTCCTCTTTCGTTGATTTTTTGAATTCAATTGTTAATAGTATACCATGGAAACTATTGGTTTACGTTCGATAAAAAAGAACGCCTCTCGTAAAGTTATTACCTTTCAAGCCCTTGGGGGCTTTGGTCTTTTGAGCGGCGCTTTAAAATATTTTCCTAACTTACGTTTAGCTTTCAAAAACGTAAGGAATTAGAGAGGCTTCTCTTGAGCGTTTAACAGCCAAAGAAATTATTCTTTGGTGTTTTGCGCAGGTGCCCGTTACTCTTCTTGGAAGGATTTTTCCTGCTTCCGATAAATATCTTTTTAATTTTGAAACGTCTTTGTAATCAACGGTTTCAATTTTGTCTGCGCAAAATGTGCAGCTTTTTTTCTTTTTGTCTTCTGTTTTAGTAATTCTTGCCATGGTTTTCCTTATCTGTTTTTTCTATTAATATCTTTTACACGGCGCACAAGCGCCAATTTTGTTTAGAAGGGTATTTCATCTTCATTGATTAAATCTTCAACAATTTCTTCATCTGCAAATTGAACTATCTCTTCTTTTTTAGCGGCCGTTGGTTTTGTTGCTGCGGCTGCTTGCGGTTTTTGGACGCCCGGAGTTGCAGTGTTACCGGCGCTTGTTACTGAACCGATTTTTTCTACAAGAGAGGCGTTAATTTCAACAACGCGTCTTTCTTTGCCATCGTCAGTTTTTAGGATTTCAATTTGTGGTCTGCCTTCAATAAGAACTCTGTCGCCTGCGCTAATGGTATCTGCCACAGTTTCTGCGGCATTGCCCATAATAAACGCCCTTACCAAAGTTTCATCGTTTTGGTTAATGTTGATTGTGAAACTTGTGATAGGAAGGTTATTTTGGGTGAATCTTTTCTCGGGGGCTTTTGTGACGATGCCGTCAACCACGATTTTAGCTAATGCCATTTCTAAATCCTTATTTTGATTCTTCTAACAGGGGCTTTTTGCTTTTTTAATTTCCACAAACATTGTTCTGATGATATTTTCGTTCAATTTCAACTGGCGTTTAAATTCAGTGATTTTATCAGCAGGCACTGTCAATTTTTGAACGAACATAAAACCGTCTCTGAAGCCTTGAACGTCGTAAGCTAATTTTTTTCTACCCATTTTTTCGGTATCAAGAATGCTTCCGCCAAAGCCTGTAACCAATTCTTCAACGCGCGCAACAACTTTGTCTGCTTCGTCGATGTCTAAATTCGGTTTTAATGTGGCCAATAATTCATACTTTTTCATTTGATTTTCCTTGTTTTGTTCAGTGCGTGAGCCGTGTGTGAAGTACAAGGCGGCGAGCCTTGTTTGTAACCGTACGGCATGTAGGACGATATTAACACAAACATTTTTGAAATCAAATGTAATGGGTATTTGACATGAAGGTTTGTCTTTGAAATAATAATGTGACGGTTCGGAGACATGGCCAAGTGGTAAGGCAGGAGCCTGCAAAGCTCTTATCCCCGGTTCAAATCCGGGTGTCTCCTTTTTTAAATACTATTAACAAGGAGGGGTTATGTTCGACAAAATGCTTGAAAATGTTACCAAATTACAATTAGCGTTCTTCGGAGTTATTCTTGGCGTATGCCTTATTTTTAGTGCATCTTTGATTTCAAATAACTTCTCTAAAGATGAAATCACAGTTACAGGCACTGCAGCAGAAATTGTTACATCAGACAGCGCAAAGTGGTCAATATCTTTTAAAACCGAAGCTTCTACGCGTCTTGATGCGTACAATAAAATGCCCAAATCGCTTGAAGTTGTTAAAAAATTTCTTGTATCAAACGGATTGACTGATGAAAACGTCGAACTTGGCGCTTTGGAATCTTACCCGAAGTACAAAATTAACCCCATAAACGGTAATACTACACAAGAAATTAACGGTTGGGTCTATACTCAATATTTGGAAGTTGATACAAAAGATGTAGAACTTGTTAAAAAGCTTGAAAATCAGATACAAGGCCTTGTGTCCGAAGGTGTGGATATCTCAAATTCAAACGTTCAATACTATTATTCTGAATTACCGAAGAAAAAAGCGGAACTTCTCAGCGCTGCAACGCTTGACGCTAAAAACAGAGCGGCCGGTATGTTGAAAGCGACACACAACCGCGTTGGCAAAATGCGTTCTGTGAAAATGGGTGTGTTTCAAATCACTACACCTGAATCCAATGATGTTTCCGATTGGGGAGTTAACGACACAAGCACGATAGAAAAGAAAATCACCGCTGTTGCCAACGTTGTTTTCAGCATCAGGTAAAAATGGTTGAAATTTTAATTCTATACCTTTTAAACAGGCATAATTTAACGATTTACAAACTTGAGCGTGCAATCGCGGAACTTTTCGCTCCTTTTGCAAAACCTTCGTTGGGTTCTATTGCGCCTGCGCTGAATAAGCTTGCTGGTGCGGGTTTTGTAAACTATGACGAGAAATTTTCACAAGGCGGCTTAAAGTCGAAAACATATTCTGTGACTGCTTCAGGTTTGGCGCAGCTAAAAAAAATGCTTGTTAATTTTAAGTTCAAGGGGCTTAATACGGTTCAAAAAACTGCTTCAGCATTGCTTTTTTGTCTTGATATTTTGAATGATGATGAGCGCAGCGCTTTATTAAAAAATATTGAAAATAATTTGAGAATTTATAAAGCGGAAGTTGAAAAAGAGCTTAAAAACCCGTATATCAGACTTGATGAAGTTCAAACAGCAATTTTAAACCATGAGGTTATGCAGGTAAATTCACTTCTGGCACTTGTCGGGGGGCTCGGGTGAAAAGCCGGAGAGAAAGACTACGGGCAATCGTTTCAACTGTTCAAAGCGGTTCAATTGCTGACGAATTAGGAATTTTAGCGGGCGATGAAATTGTTTCAATCAATGGAGAAATTCCAAACGATGTTTTTGAATACAGCTTTTTGGTGCAAGATGAAATTTTGAACCTTTGCGTTAGACGCGGGGACGAAGAACAGACAGTAGAAATTGAAAAAGATTACGAAGATGATCTCGGTTTAAGCTTTGAAAGTGCGGTTTTTGACCGCGTTAAACCTTGCGCGAACAATTGCATTTTTTGTTTTGTGGACGGTCAGCCCGAGGGTTTGAGGGAAAGTTTGTATGTTAAAGACGACGATTGGCGCCTTTCCTACCTTCAGGGAACTTATGTTACTTTGACGAATTTAACGGCTGCGGATTGGAAGCGTATTGAGGCTGTGCGACCGTCGCCATTGTATATTTCAATACACACAACGAACCCCCAATTGCGCGAGAAAATGCTTCAAAATAAGCGCGCAGGTGAAATTTTGAAAGATTTAAAACGGCTTGCAGATTTAGGAATTGAAGTTCACGCGCAAGTTGTTTTATGCCCCGGGTATAACGATGGCGTGGAATTAGAGAGAACCGTTAATGATTTAAAAAAGTTTAAAAATATACTTTCGCTTGCCGTTGTTCCTGTGGGGATTTCAAAATACCATAAAAACCAACTTAAAAAGGTGGATAAAAACGTTGCAACACATACAATAAATACCTTATCCGACTTTAAAAATGCTATGGCAAGCGACGAGTTCTTTTTGGTTGCGAATGCGGAGATTCCGCCAAAAAAATATTACGGTAAATTCCACCAGATTGAAGACGGTGTGGGGGCGTTGAGGCTCTACCTTGATGATTTTGAAAAAAGAAAAAAGAAATTGAAGACCGAACTTAAAACCCCAACGAAATTGAGCTTGATTATAAATTCCGGCGTGCTTCCAATGTTCTCGAGAATTGCGGAACAAATCAAGGTTAAAGGGTTGGAATTTGAACTTGTTGAAGTGAAAAATAAATTTTTTGGGGAACACATTAACGTTGCCGGCTTAATTTGCGGGTGCGACATTTTGCGTACGCTAAAAGAGCGGGGTGGCGTGAAAAATCTTGTTTTGCCATCTGTTATGTTAAAAGAAGGCAGCGAAGTGTTTTTAGACGGCGTAACTCTTGATGATATAAGAAAAGAATTTGGCGCAAAAATTCATATAATTCACGATTTTTACAGTTCAAAAGAGCTTATAAAAATAATTAATTCGTTCTAAAAGGGGAAACTAATGGAATTTCATGTAGAAACATCAAAAAAAGATTTAAAAGAATTCATTTTTCTGACCTATGGCAAAGTAACAACCGGAAGAAAAAGGGACATTCAATTGAGAGTATTTTTTTCAATATTTTTTATGGCTACCTTCCTGCTTCTTTTTTTAAAACCAATAACCAAGGGGCCCGTGTTTCTTTGGTATTTAGGTGAATTTGCTTCCATATTTGGTTTTATATCTGCCTTTATTCCTCTGATAGGAAGGCGTACAGCCGAAAGAATTCGTATAAAATTAATGGATAAAGCTTGCCAAAGTGCTACCATTTTTCTGGATGAAAACGGAATACGAACAAAAGCCGACGACGGAGGCCAAGATATTTATTTTGGGTGGAAGAATATCAACAGTTTAATTATTTCGGATAATTTGTATCTTTTTGTGTCAAATGTCGGAATTGGTATTTTCTTTAACAAACAATATGTCAAAGATTGCGAAGAGCAGCTTAAGGAATACATAAAAACAAATGTTGACGAAAAGAAAATTTCTTATCGCAAATCATAGAGATTCATAGTAATCTTTTAAAAGTCTGCAATCGCCTTCAATATTGGGGCTTTCGCATATAACTGCGCCGCAGATGCCAAATTTTTTCATTGCACGCATTAAATCTTTATAATTCATATCAGAATCAACTAAGTTTAAATGGTTGCGCTCGCCCTTAGCAGTATAGGCAATTCCTGCTATATGAGCGTGAAAATTTTTAATTGCAATTTCCCCCAATTTATCGGCAATTTTTCCGATTATAGAACAAAAATCGTCATAGGTGTTAAACCCTCCACCCGAGCGCGCGTGGATGTGGGAAAAATCAACACAAGGAAGAACTTGTTTAAAGTTGGAACAAAGTTCGACTATTTCATCAATATCTCCCCATTGGCTTGATTTACCCGTAGTTTCAGGGCGAATCCAGATTTTATTCTCCTCTTTTTCAAGCACCTCAACGATTTTTTCGTGCTGTTTTAAAATATTGTTAAAAACTGTGCGGCTTTCTTGGCCGAGATAAAAACCAGCATGGTAAGTGATTGAATAACCCCCGAGCGAATTTGCTACCCGCGCGGTGTCTAAAATCCTCTCAATTGAGGCCTCGATTTTTTCAGGTTCTTTAGCGTTAAGGTTAATATAATAAGGTGCGTGGGAAGTGAAAATAAGCTTATTTTTATCTTTGAGCAAAGCTTCCTTTGAAGCAGGGGCCATTCTTACGCCATGCACAAATTCAAGCTCCATGCCATCAAGCCCGAGAGTGCGCAAAGTGTCGCAAGCATGTACGTAATCACCCGCGGCAATTGGAACTCCGGCTGTTAGAAAATTCAGTTTATCCACCGCCCATAAGCCTTTCTCCGCTTTGCGGATTAAATTTTTCAACAAATTCTTTGTTTGTAAAAACGCCCCAAGTGCCTATTTGAATGATTGCCGGGGTTAGAAAACCCCCATTCATTGCAATTTCAATACCCTCGCCGGTTTTAATGATTTGCCCGTAAATATGACCATGGGTTTCTTTTCGAATTTGCGAACTGATAATTCTAAACATTATGCCGCGGAAAAACAACATCGCATTATAAAAAGGGTTGGTGGCTCGAATAAGCCGCTCGATTTCTTCAATGTTTTGATCAAGATTAATAATAATGTTTGACGGAACTTTTGGCGCGCAAATAAATTGCCCCTGGGGTTGTTTCACGCGTTCGATTTTTCCTGTGGCTTCATAATGCTTCAAAACCTCAATCAAACTATCTGCAATAATATAGTTGCATCGGTTAAAAAGTGTGCCTGTCGTTTCGTTTTTCTCAACAAGAGTCTCTCTTTGGTGTATTATATCGCCCGTGTCGAAGTTTTCATCGGCAAAATGAAGCGTGATGCCTGTTTTAGTCTCACCCCTTGCGATTATATGGAAATAAGGGTTTGCGCCGCGATAATGGGGCAAAATCGAAGGGTGGCAGTTTATAAAGCCGTCAGCGGTTGTTGCAAGCAATTCGCGTGACAATTTTTTGTCAAACGAAGTTATTATACCGATATCCGCCCCTAAAGATGCAATTTTTTCAACAAATTCAGGCTCGTTAGGGCTTTTATTATATGTATAAACAGGCACTTTAAGTGAACTTGCATACTGCACTGCGCCCCTAAAAGTAGGGTTGCTTTGAGGTGGCGGAATGAATCCTATAATATTAAAACCGGCTTCAATGAGCCTTGCGAGACAAACATTCATCATATCGGGCATTCCGATAACAATTATTTTTTTAGAATTGCCTTGCAATTAAAACTCCTAAAAATACTGCCAATATTGAAACAAACACTGTTAAACCAACATAAAAACCGCATTTTAAAAATTCGCCCTGGGCGATTAATAAATAATTTTCATGCGCAAAAGCCGAAAAAGTTGTAAGACCGCCACAAAAGCCTACCGTTAAAAGAAGTCGCAATTCTTCGTTCAGGTGTAAGCGTTGGGCAAAATAATAAAAAATGAAACCTAAAATTAAGCTGCCAACGAAATTTACCGTGAGTGTCGAGTGCAGCGTTTCACTTTTAATACAGCAATTTGCGGCATATCTTAATACCGAACCCAAACCTCCGCCTATGAAAACTGCTAAAAACTTTAACATGCTTTCATTCTAGCATAATTATATGGGTTGCCAACTAAGCAAATTTTGGTATGTTAAGGCCGTTTCTATTCCATATATCTTTATCCATATCATCTGTGTAGTCGGATGACTTCATAAAAATTTGCCCGCCTACTTTCTCAAGTTTTTCAAACTTAGGCAGAATGACAACAGAACCGTCCTTTTTCTTGATTTTATGCCTGCCGACGCTTGCAAATGCCGAGTCTACAAGATCCAAATTTCCGCCGACTTCTTTCAAATGATCGAACCATTTTACTTCCGAATTTCTCAAGATTAAATCTCCTCCGACCCTTTGAAGATATCTCAAGCGCTCTATTGTGCTTCCGGTTAAATCTAAGCTGCCTTTTACCAGTTTCAATTCTCCCAAATTACGAAGATTACTATTTTTACAGTTCAGGTCGCCATGAATTTCTTTAACCGCACCAAGATTCTCGAGCTTAGTGTAGTTCAAATCAACATCACCTTTGACCAGTTCAATATTTTCAAATAGTTCATTTTCATCAATGCCAAAATCTTCAAGATTGTTATCAAAAAAAGCTTTATTGTAACCGTTAATTGCAAATTTGCCGGAATCAAGAATTTCCGGTTCAAAGCCTAAGCAATCAAGAATTCCGAAATAGTCCTTATTTTTTGCAAGCTCGACAAGCTGCGCTCCGTATTTAATAAAATCTTCATTAACATTGCTTGAAGATTTGTAATTATAACGGTTTTTTGCGATGTACCTATCAAGAGCCACTGCGGAATCTTTTTGCACTTTTCCGTTATTTTGAGGCTCCTCAATTTCAGCAATTTTGTTGTCCTCGAATCTTATTGCAAATTTTGGTTGTCCGTTTTCAATAAATATGTGAAAGTCGCCTTGTCTTAAATACTCTTCAGCCATATAAGAACTTGTGCACCAGTTTGGATGGCTTAAAACGCGCAGTTTTTTGACATTTTCTTCGAAGAGCCGGTCAAATATTTCATCAATGCGTTTGTCGTAGTCTTCGTCACTCTCACCGGGCTTTTGTCCACCTGTATCTATTTCGGGTTCTGATGTTATTCTTACCCAAAAACCATCTCCGTCAGAGTCTACAAAGTCTTCCTGCTTCGCTTTTTCAAGATAATGAGCTTTAAGATTTGTGCAGTATTGTTCCATAAAATTAAAACTTACTTTTTTGTCAGCCGAAAGCCTGTCATCAAGTTCTTTTATGGTGCCCTCTAAAATTCCTTTATTTAAAATCGTCGGTAAGGACTTGTTGCTTTTTTTGAGATTTCTTGTTAACCCCTTTGCAATAACAAGCGCAATGGATGGTTTTTTTGTGCAGGTTGGACTCTCTTGTGTTAAATATTTTTCCCATTCCTTGAGCTCTTTTGTTCTTGTGTTCTTTATAGAGTCGCCTCGATCCATTTTGGCAGCGTATTCTGCACCAAGACATTTTTTAACTTCCTCTCTCGCCATAGCACTGAAATCCTCCATAGAAGACATTTTTTCAAGCGGGAATTTAAAAAGTTCATTGCAGAAATAATCAAACCCTGAAAGGTCTGATTTCGCGAGTTTCTTTCCATTGCTGGAGAAGGAAACACTGTCAAATGCTGATGTTTTTGGTCTGCAATTTACAGCGACAGGTATTTTCGGTGTATATTGTGTTAAAGTAATGCTTCTGACTTTCATACTGCTTAAAGTTGTGTGAACACAGAAATTGCGCACTAAATCCATTTATTACAAAAGATTTACAAATAATAAAAAAATAGATGTTGACGCTGGATTATGTTTGTAATAGATTAATTCTACATAACTAAAAGAAATAAGGCTGAAGATGACCACCAAGAGTAAAAGACAGAGAATCAGAGTATGTTTAAAGGCTTACGACCATAAGCTGATTGATAGTTCTGCTCAAAAAATTGTTGAAACGGCTAAAAGAACCGAAGCAAGTGTTTCCGGTCCTATCCCGCTTCCAACTAAAAGAAGAGTTTTTTGCGTTCTTAGATCGCCACACGTTGACAAGAAGTCACGTGAGCACTTTGAAATGAGAACACACAAAAGAATTATTGATATTTATGACCCGACAGCTCAAACAACAGAAGAACTTTCAAGAATGGATTTGCCGGCAGGCGTTGACATCGAAGTAAAGTTATAAGAATTGCCCTTTGGGCATTTCCCACGCACATAAGAGATGCGCGAACAAGTAAATACAAAATGTGAACTGCGTTAAGATGTAGAGTTCAAAAGAACAACACATAAGCAGCTCTGACAAAAGAAAGGTAAAATCGAATATGACACTAGGTGTGATTGGCACGAAACTTGGTATGACACAAGTTTACGATGAAGCAGGTCTTTGCATTCCGGTAACCGTAATCAAAGTTGACCCCGCTGTTGTAGTGCAAGTGAAAACTACCGAAACTGACGGCTATAACGCAATTCAAGTTGGCGTTGTTCCCGCTAAAACAAAACATTTGACAAAGGCTCAAATCGGGCACTTTGCTAAAAATAAATTGGAAAACTTCCGTCACCTTCAAGAATTCAGGGTAGATAATGCTGCTGATTATAAAGTTGGCGACACTGTTGATTTATCAATTCTTGAAAACGTTGTAAAAGTTGACGTTACAGGAAAATCAATTGGTAAAGGTTTCCAAGGTACCGTTAAATTACACAATTTCGGTCGCGGACCAATGGCTCACGGTTCTAAAAACCACAGAGAACCCGGTTCAATCGGTGCGGGTACAACTCCCGGCCGTGTTATCAAAGGCAAAAAAATGGCTGCAAATATGGGCAATGAAAGAGTTACAGTTTCAAAATTGAAAGTTGTAAGAATTGATGCAGACAAAAATTTACTATTAATTAAAGGCGCAGTTCCGGGGCCTGAGGGCAAATTGGTTACAATTAAACCGACACGCACGAAATGGAACTAGGGGTATAAAATGACAGAATCAAAAGAAAAAACTACTAAAAAAGCTACTACTGCAAAAAAAGCAGCTCCTAAAGCGGCTGTTAAAACTAAAGCGGCAGCAGCACCTAAAAAAGCAGCAGCTCCAAAAGTTAGCGCTGATAATAACGGTAAAACAGTACAATTGCTTAATATTAAAGGCAGTGCAGTTGGTGAAGTGAGCTTAAATTCAGATGTTTTCGGAGTTGAACCTAACATTCACGTTATGCACCTTGCGCTTAAAAGACAATTGAATAACGCTCGCCAAGGTTCAGCTTGTACAAAAACCCGCGCTGAAGTTAGAGGCGGCGGAAGAAAGCCTTGGAAACAAAAAGGAACAGGCCGCGCAAGAGCAGGTTCAACCAGAAGCCCTCTTTTTGCAGGCGGTGGCGTAATTTTTGGGCCAAAACCAAGAGATTATTCAACCTCACTTCCTCAAAAAGCGAGAAAGCTTGCATTAAAATCTGCTTTGAGTGCAAAACTTGAGGCTATGATTGTTGTTAAAGATTTCTCTGAAATTAAAGAAGTTAAAACAAAAACAATGGCTAAAATTCTTCAAGATTTAAAAGCTGTAGGCAAAATCTTGATTATTGCAGACATTAAGGCTAATGAAAATAAAAATTTAGAATTGAGCGCAAGAAACTTGCCAAATGTGAAATTAATTCTTCCTACAAACTTAAACGTGAAAGATTTAATTGAAGCTCAATCAATCATCACAACCGAATCTGCAATTGCCGAAATGACAGAAAGGCTGGCTAAGTAAAATGAGTAAAGCAAGAACAAACCAAGAAAAACTGTTTGATATTATTAAAAAGCCGCACATCACTGAAAAATCAATGGCTGGTACACAAAACGGCCAATACACTTTTGAAGTGGCTAAAGACGCTACAAAAGTTGAAATCGCCCAAGCGATTGAAATGGCTTACCCAAACAGAACCGTAACAAAAGTTAGAACAATCTATATGCCGTCACATTCGAAAAGAATGGGTATGAAATTCGGCAGAACTCAATCAGGTAAAAAAGCTATCGTTACAATCGTTGGCGACCCGATTGAAGAATTGACAGGAGTATAAAATGGCAACTCGTAAAATCAACCCTACATCTCCCGGCCAACGCGGTATGACAAGAACGGATTATTCTGAAATCACAACAATGACACCGGAAAAATCGCTTCTTAAACCCGTTAAAAAAACAGGCGGAAGAAATAATACAGGTAAAATCACAACCAGACACATCGGCGGCGGCCACAAACAAAAATACCGTATGATAGATTTCAAACGTGATAAACACGGCGTTATCGGTTTTGTGAAAACTGTTGAATATGACCCTAATAGAAACGTAAGAATTTCATTAGTGGTTTATGCTGATGGTGAAAAAAGATATATTTTAACACCGGATAAAATTAATGTAGGCGACACAATTCTTTCAGGCCCAGAAGCGGATATCAAAGTAGGTAACGCATTACCAATCGAAAACATTCCTTTGGGTACAATTATCCACAATATTGAAATGGTCCCAGGCCGTGGCGCAAGAATGGTTCGTTCAGCCGGCGCCGGCGCTCAATTAATGGCGAAAGAAGGCGATTACGTTACAATCAAATTGCCATCTTCTGAAATGAGAATGGTAAGAAAAGAATGCTACGCTACAATCGGCGTTTTGGGTAACTCTGAATATAAAAACCTTAAAGTCGGTAAAGCAGGCAGAACCCGTCACCTTGGTATCAAACCAACGGTTCGTGGTGTTACAATGAACCCTGTTGATCACCCACACGGTGGTGGTGAAGGTAAAACCGGTCCCGGCGGACACCCAAAAACTCCTTGGGGTAAACCGGCGTTGGGTGCTAAAACAAGAAATAAGAAAAAGAAATCTAGCGACTTAATCGTTAGAAGAAGAAAGAAATAAGGGAGAACTAAATGGCTCGTTCACTAAAAAAAGGTCCATATATACACGACTCTTTAATTAAAAAAATCGAAAAATTAAACGCGGCTGATGAGAAAAAGGTTATCAAAACCTGGTCAAGGGCCTCTATGATTGTGCCTGATATGTTGGGTCATACAATCGCGGTCCACAATGGCAAAGCTCATGTGCCTGTTTATGTAACAGAGCAAATGGTCGGACACAAATTGGGTGAGTTCGCTCTTACCCGTACTTATCGCGGTCACGCAGGCGATAAGGCGAAACGCAAGTAAGATAAAGACCAAAAAGAAGAAGGATTTTGAAAATGCAACAAGCAACAGCAAAACAAACAGATATAAAAATGCCGGCAAGAAAAATCCGCCGCGTTATTGATGCGGTGAGAGGCAAAGGCGCAAGTGAGGCTTTGAAAATGCTTAAATTTATGCCTTATTTTGCAGCAAGAGTGGTTGAAAAAAATCTTGAAGCGGCAATTGCAAACGCTAATCAGAAATTCGGCGCAAAAGCTGATGTACTTAAAATTTCTGAAATCTTTGCAGACGAATCGGTAACACTAAAACGTGCGAGACCAAGAGCGCAAGGCAGAATGTACAAACGCTTCAAAAGAACATCGCACTTAACAGTAAAATTAGTTAAAAACTAGGAGAAGAACTTTGGGACAGAAGACACATCCGACAGGATTTAGAATAGGCATCATCGAACCTTGGATTAGCCAGTGGTTTGGCGGTAAAAAGAAAAAATATGCTGAATTTGTGGCTGAAGACGCAAAAATCAGAAGATTTGTTAAGAAAAAACTGTATACCGCGGGTGTCAGCAGAATTGTAATCGCAAGAAAAGCGCAGAACGTGAACATTACCGTTGTTTCAGCGAAACCCGGTGTTATCGTTGGTCGCGGCGGACAAGGTATTGACGAACTCAGACTCGCAGTTCAAAACCTTATCAGCAACAACCATGTAACGGTTGATGTTGTTGAAGTTCAAAGAATTGATTCTGATGCGCAACTGGTTGCAGAAAACATTGCACTTCAACTTGAAAAACGTATCGCATTCAGAAGGGCAATGAAACAAGCAATGCAAAGAACAATGCGTTCAGGTGCTCAAGGCATTAAAGTTATGGTTTCAGGCCGTTTGGGCGGAGCTGAAATTGCAAGAAGTGAATGGGCCAAAGAAGGAAGAATCCCTCTTCAAACTCTTCGCGCGGACGTTCAATACGGCTTTGCAGAAGCTGACACCGTAATGGGTAAAATCGGCGTAAAAGTTTGGGTGTTCAAAGGTGATTTGATGCCTGGCGAAAAAGCTGACCAAAACATTAAATCTAAAAATTCAAAACCGACAAATCCAAAAGAAGGTTTTAAACCAAGAAGAAGACGTGACGAGGAAGCGTAAGCTTATCCTTAACAAAATAGGAGCAAATTAAAATGTTAATGCCTAAGAAAACAAAATTCCGTAAAAAAATGAAGGGCAATATGAAAGGAACCGAAACAAGAGGAACAAGCCTCGAATTTGGTTCATACGGTATGGTTACAACTGAACCGGCTTGGATTACAAGCCGTCAGATTGAGGCCGCAAGACGTGCGATGACAAGAAAAATCAAACGTGGCGGTAATGTCTGGATTAAAATTTTCCCGGATAAACCAATTACCGCAAAACCCGCCGAAACCCGTATGGGCAAAGGTAAAGGTTCACCAGAATACTGGGTAGCGGTTGTTAAACCGGGCAGAATGCTTTTTGAAATTGATTATTTCGAAAGAGAAACTGCTATTGAAGCACTTCAATTAGCAGCTCAAAAGTTACCCATTAAAGTGAAAATCGTAGAAAAGTAGGTATAAAATGAAACTCAACGAAATGAGAGAAAAAACAATAGAAGAACTCAAAGAAGAAGTGCTAAATCAAAAAAAAGAGCTTTTTTCATTAAGAATGAAACACAACAAAATGAACCAGCTTGAAAATCCTGCGCAAATTAAGCAGGCAAAAAGAAGAATAGCGCAAATTAAAACTATAATCAGACAGAAAGAATTGGTGTAATATGCCTAAAAAAGTTAAACAAGGTACTGTTGTAAGCGATAAAATGGACAAAACCATTGTTGTTAAAGTGGTTGATTATAAAGCTCACAGCAAATACAAAAAAATTATGCAAACAACCAAAAACTACAAAGCGCACGACGAAAAAAACACTTGCGGCATTGGCGATGTTGTTGAAATCGTTGAAAACAAGCCATTGGCAGGTTCTGTTCGCTGGGTTTTGGGCGAAGTAATTCAGAAAGCAAATTAGAAAAGGTATAAAAAAATGATACAACAAGAAACCAGATTACAAGTTGCGGATAACACGGGCGCGAAGGAACTCCTTTGCATCAGAGTTATGGGCGGTTCAAACAGAAAATATGCCGGCGTTGGTGATGTTATTGTTGCAACCGTGAAACAGGCAACTCCTAATATGACGGTAAAAAAATCAGAAGTTGTAACAGCGGTTGTTGTTAGAACAAAAGCAGACATTAAAAGAAGCGACGGATCTACAATCAGATTTGACGATAACGCTGCGGTAATCATCAACAAAGATGGCAACCCGCGTGGAACAAGGGTTTTTGGGCCTGTTGCAAGAGAATTGAGAGACAAGAACTATATGAAAATAGTTTCCCTCGCACCGGAGGTAATATAAAATGGCAGAAACAGTTAAAAAACAAGTACACGTTAAAGTTGGCGACAGAGTTGTTGTGACTTCAGGTAAAGATAAAGGCAAAACCGGCAACGTTAAAGATGTTAACAAAAAAGACGGCACTGTTTTGGTTGAAGGCGTAAACATTGTTACAAAAGCTCAAAAACCAAACCCTATGGCAGGCATTCAAGGCGGTTTGAACAAAGTTGAGCGCCCTGTTGCAAGTTCAAAAGTTATGCTTTCGTGCCCTTTATGTGAAAAGGCTACAAGAATCGGCCACGAAGTAGATAAAAAAGGCAAAAAAGTTCGCGTTTGCAAAAAATGCAAAAAAACAATTGATGAATAAACCGCGGGTATGCGGGGCATTGAGGTCTGACGGACGGGGCGACTTGTAAGGGCTTCAAAGGCTAAAAAAGGAAAATAAAAATGGCAACAAAAACAACAAACTTAAAAGAAAGATACAACAAAGAAATCAGAAAAGCGCTTAAAGAAGAATTTAAGTACACAAGCGATATGCAAATACCGAAATTGCATAAAATTGTTATCAATATGGGCGTTGGCGAAGCCAGTAAAAACGCAAAATTGGCTGAATCTATCGTTAACCAATTAACAAAAATTTCCGGTCAAAAGGCGGTTACTACAAGAGCGAAAAAATCTATCGCGGCCTTTAAAACAAGAACCGGTATGCCTGTTGGTTGTATGGTTACTCTTCGCGGTGAGAGAATGTACGATTTTTACCAAAAACTCGTGTCGGTTGTACTTCCAAGAATTCGCGACTTCCGCGGTATTTCAAATAAATCTTTTGACGGGCGCGGAAACTACACTTTTGGTTTGAAAGAGCAATCTTTATTCCCTGAAATTCACTATGAAGAAGTGGATATAATTACAGGTATGAACATTTCGATTATCACAACTGCGGCAACAGATGAGGAAGCAAAAGGTCTTTTGGCTCATCTCGGTATGCCGTTTAAAAAGTAAGAAATAAGGAAATATAAAATATGGCTAACAAAGCAATGATTTTAAAAGAAGAGAAGAGAACGGAACTTGTAGCAAAAGGCAAATACCCGAAAGTTAGATTGCACAACCGTTGCTCAATCTGCGGCAGACCGCACGGATATCATCGTGATTTTGGTCTTTGCAGAATACATTTAAGAGAAATGGCTCACAGGGGCTTGCTTCCCGGCGTGACCAAATCTTCTTGGTAGAACATATAAACTAAACTGCAAGATGTGCTTGTAAGTAGGAAGGAAAAATAAAATGAACACAGATCCAATAGCAGACGCTTTAACAAGAATCAGAAACGCGAACATGGTTCGCCACGCAAAAGTTGAAATCCCCGTTTCAAAATTAAAAATTGAATTGGTAAAACTTTTAAAAGAAGAAGGCTACGTTGCCAATTACGAAGTTAAAGAAAAAGGCAAATACAAAGTAATTGATGTTGAATTGAAATACCAAGGTAACAAAGGTGTAATCACAGGCCTTAAAAGAGTTTCAACTCCCGGTTTAAGAACTTATTCAAAATCAAAAAACCTGCCTAAAGTTTATGACGGCCTTGGAATCGCGGTTGTTTCAACTTCAAAAGGCCTAATGACAGACAGAGCTGCGCGCGAAGCACAACTTGGCGGCGAAGTTCTTTGCTACGTTTGGTAAAATGCGTGAGCAAAATAATAATTACATAAGGGTTAA
>JAVBQM010000085.1:0-17943 GCA_031549065.1 Candidatus Gastranaerophilales bacterium
ACATAATAGGCATGGAAATTCATGGCAAGACCTCAGATTGATGAGTGCCTGCAAACACAGTATTATAGCCAATTCTTCGTTTTCCTTCTGGGGTGCGTTTTTAGGGAGTAAGCCTCAGCAGGTCGTTATTGCGCCTGAAAAGTGGTTCAATAAGGACCTTGAAACCCAGAAAACACGCGATATTTACCCTGAAAATTGGATAAAAATTTAGAATATTTATGTGCGGAATATATATCCACTTTTTTATTTAAAAGTGTTTTATGATATATCCAGACGAGGCAATTGTATGGAAAAGAATAAGGAGCCCTGTTTGAGACACCGCAAGAAGCGTGCCCGCGAGCAGTATGAAGAATTTTTATATAAAGATGTTTTTTATGTCATTGATGTAAAAAAGCTCGACTTTACTTTGGGAATTTTAAAAACAAATAAGAAAAAATTCTTTGAAATAGAAAATTTAAAAAAATTTTTCCAGGAATACAACCTTCTTTGTGAAGAATTTCTCGACTTTATAAGCATTTCAAAAAACTATATTGAGCACTAAATTCTCTTTTGGTGGAATTGCATACTTCTTCGATTGTGTTAAAATTATTCCACTAATTTTAAGGAGTGCGCCAATGAAAAAAATAATCGCGTCATTTTTAGTTTACACATTTATATTCGCAAATTTAAATTGTATAGTTTCAGCAAAAACGTCAGTAGTGTTACCCAACAGTTCGCCATTAAAAACAGAACATTTGATGCAAAGTGAAAAAGTAAAAAAGAAGGCTCCCACAGATATTGTTGTAACAACCCCCAATTTTTCAAGAGTGCTGGAGTATAACATTATTGAGGTTGCTTTTGCGGAGAATTTTTCAACCAAAACCGCAAAGGTGGGTGACGATGTTCCATTCTTATTAAACGAAGATCTTAAAACCACACAAGGCACTGTTGTTTTGCCTGCTGGCTCTGTTATAAATGCAAAAGTCGCAACAGTAATTAAGCCAAAATCGTTCAACAGAAGCGGCAAAGTTTATCTTGTTTTTAAGGAAATTACGCTTCCAAACGGCTCAAAGTCTGTCTTTGAAGCAAAAGTTTTCAATAGAAAAAATGAAATGCTCTCGCGAGGCAAGGCAAATGCTCTCGGTAAGGGGCTTGGAACAACATTAGGGTCAATGGGTGTTGCAACGGGCGCGGGCTGCGGGATTGGCGTTGCGGCGGGCGCTGTCGTTGTTGGCGGTTTGGCTATTGGTATGCCTATAGGTTTTGCCGTTGGCGTGCTTGCGGGTTTTGCAACTCCCGGGCTTCACTACAAAGCAAAAGCCGGCGACAAGCTGTTGATACAACTTACCGACAATCTTGATATACAGAGGTAGAAATTAACCAAAATAAGAGAAGCTTCTTTTAATCTCTTTTTCGAGACCTTTTTCAAGCGCTTCTTCCATTGCGCAATTATAGCGATATCTTATGCTGTCTTGCAACATTTGCATATCAAGCGCTTGTTCACGCTGGAAAACATCGCGGCTAAGACCACTGCCAAAAGCAACAGCGCTTGCGCCTGTGAGCAAATCCATACGCGCTTGCGAATTCTGCATAGCAGAAAAAGCTGCGTTACTTCTTGCTAAACTAGCTGACTGTGCGGCTAATGCCATTGTCGCGAACATGTTTCACTTCCCACATTTCTACATGTGTAATTATAACATAAGGTCTGAAAAATACAAGTGGGGGCAAGCCTTTACGCGTTAAGATTCATTTTAGCTTGAACAAACTCTTTAAGCCCTGCTTGCTCTTCGGGTGTGAATTCTTTATCTGCCACGCCGCTTATGCGCCCTTGTGACACAAGTTCATTTAAAATACCCCTTTGGGTTTTAATAAGATCTCCACCACTAAAATCTTTAATTTCTTCAGGAGTATAACGTTTTTCCATTTCTTCTTGAACCGGAAATTTTCTCGCATTTTCAAACTTGGGGTTAAGCTGCCATTTGTATGCTTGTTCAACAGATTCGGCAAGTGTATATTGGGGAACAAAACCCAGAACTTTTTCAGCCTTGGCGCCCGATGCTATAAGAACCGGTGGATCGCCCTTGCGTCTGTCTGTTTCAATTTTATCAATCGTTATTCCTGTTGCTTCGCATGCAGCATTATAAACGTCACGGTTGCTGTTTCCGCCGCCCGTACCGAGGTTGAAGTGGTTTGTTTTTCCGCCTTTTTCCAGATATTGAAGCGCAAGGAAATGCGCGCGGGCTAAATCGTTAACGTTAATGTAGTCGCGCACGTTTGTACCGTCTTTTGTCGGATAATCGTTGCCAAACAGGTAAAATGGCGGAACTTCACCTTTTGCGCCCTTATTTTTAGCAACAGCAGGATCTAACACCTTTGGTATCAAATGCGATTCAGGGAAATGCGCTTCACCCAATCTGCCGTCTGGGCGCGCACCGGCAACATTAAAATACCTGAAAATCACAGCCCTGAGGCCGTCTTTTTCAGCGCCGATGATTATCTTTTCTGTACCTGTTTTCGATTCACCATAAGGGTTTATGGGTTTTTGCGATGTTTCTTCCGTAATGGGATTTTTTTCTGTTACGCCTTCCGGTTCTCCAAACGTTGCTGCAGTTGATGAGAACACCAATTTATCAACCCCGTTGGCTTTTAACATATCAATAAAATCTCTGGATTTTCTTGTGTTGTTGTCGTAATATTTTGAAGGATTTTGAACTGATTCGCTAACTTCTGAAAATGCCGCAAAATGCAGCGCTGATTCTATACCGTGTTCTTTTAAAATTTCCGGAATTTTTTCTTTATCTTCGACATCGGCTCTATAAAAATCAAATTTCGCACTGTTTTCTTTTGCAATTTTTTGTAATTCAACCAGGGCTCCTTCGTTGCCCAGACTCATATTATCTACCACCACGACGTTGTAACCGTTTTCAAGCAAATAAGCTGCGCAATGAGAGCCAATATAGCCTGCGCCGCCTGTTACTAATACTGTTTTTTTATCATTATTTCTCTGCCCGCAAAACGAGATTTCACTGGCATTTTCCCCTGGTGTAAAAAACAAATTAGGGGCCTTGTTTGATAATTTGCCCGAAACTTCATTCGCTTGCAAATTGCCCATAAAAGCGACATCTATGCGGTTAAAATCTTTTTTAGCGTTAATTACATTCGAATTATTCGACTTTTGTGCCAAAGCAACGTTTTGAACAGCGTTTATTTTCATACTTTATCTCTCTCTTTACCTAACCTCTTGTATGGTTAAAACATGAGATTGAAAAAATTTGCTATTCCAAGAACAGGCAAAAAATTGTCACTAATTCTAATGCGCTTATATGTTAAATTAAATTATAGAGCTTCATAAAATCGTTACAATTTTGAACTAACATTCTCCCAAGAGGATTGTCGTCATGTCTGGCAAAAAATGTTGTTGCAAGTTCAAGATAAGCCTTGCTGCCCCCTTTTTTATAACCAACCGCATCCGCCGCCTTGTCAAATTTATCCATTATACTTGCAGTTGTCTGAATTAAGTCTTTTTTATCTTCTTCGTCTAATAATCTTGCATAATTAGTTTGAGCAAACACATCAACCAAAGGAAATATTACGTGTTCTCTGAGGTTTTCATGTTGCGCCGGCAAAACCATTAAATCTGTTATATTTATTTTATTGTTTGGATAATCTATGAGAAAGTTGTTTGCTGCAATATGGTCAATATTGGCGCCCTTTAATTCCTTGGCACTTTGCGCCAGAGACACAAAAGTAGAAAATGGCATTTCTTCAAGTTTTTTAAGCTTTGTCAGAAATAATTGAGCGTCTTCTTTTGTGAGTGATTCCGGATTCACCAGTTTCGCCATCCAATCCGGTATAGAATTAGGTTCTCCATTTACTTTTCTTAAAATTTCTACACCAAGATTATTTTCAGCAATGGCTTGACCGTAATTTTGTCCGGGGTTTGGATCTGCCGCCCTGTGGAACACTGCCTCATTAGAGTCAGGTTGAATATCTTGCATTGTTTTTGCCAGAGAATGCGGTATTTTCATAACATAATTGTCTAATTTTGGTAAGCTGTAAACGCTCCCGTGCTTGCCCACTCCTAATAAATTCTCCGCAACGGCATTTTGCTTAATAAATTCTAAATAAGACAAACCAGGGTGAGTTTTTTTGTATTCTGTTACAAAGTTCGGAAAATTTAAATTTTCAGTATTGCAAGACCCGAAAGCTATTGCTTTGCTACATTGGCTTACAGCTTTATCAGAATAAAACAAAGCCCCATCTGTAGTATTATATTTATTCAATTGCGCCTGTTTATTTGCTGTATAACTTAAAGGTCTTATGCTCGAATAATGGTTGTTGTTTGAGATTTTTGTAATCATTGAAGTTTCCTTTTTTAAAATTGACAATCAATCTATATAAAAACAAAAAATATATTTTTTGCTAGCAAGAAATATATGCAACAAAAAGAGGGGTATAATCCCCTTCTTTTAAAATTTCGGAACGACAGGATTTGAACCTGCGACCCCTACCACCCCAAGGTAGTACGCTACCAAGCTGCGCCACGTCCCGATAATTACATCCGTTATTTGATTGTCAACTTTACCTGATTCGAGACTGGCGCAGCTATTCCCTCCACTTCGGACTTGCCGTTTAGGCAACTCCTCACGGAGTCCTTGCCACGTCCCGATAAAACTCTTTTGCGGGGTTCGATGATCAGACTACATTCTATTAAAAAAATGCAATAATTGCAAATAAAAAACCGCCATTTCTGGCGGTAAATCAATTTCCTTCTTAAATCCTTTAGTCGCGCCCAACGGGCAACGAATTAATATCTATAGTGGGCAAAAGCTTTATTGGCTTCAGCCATTTTGTGTGTATCTTCACGTTTTTTGCAAGAAGCGCCTGTGTTGTTTGAAGCATCGATAATTTCATTGGTTAATCTTTCAACCATTGATTTACCGCCTCTTTTTCTTGCAAATTCGATAATCCAGCAAGAACCGAGCGCTTGGCCGCGTTCAGGTTTGACTTCAATCGGCACTTGATAAGTTGAACCGCCGATACGTCTTGCTTTAACTTCAATTAACGGAGTAACATTTGTAAGCGCTTTTTTGAAAATTTCTGTTGGTTCAGTTTTAGTTTTTTCTTGAACTTTTTCCATTGTTGAATAGAAAATTTTCTGCGCAATAGATTTCTTGCCGCGCTTCATTAAGCGGTTAATAAATTTTGAGATGTCTGTGCTGTTATAAATTGGATCCGGCAACGGAACTCTTTTTGGTGGTTTTGAACGTCTTGACATTTTACTTCTTACCTCTCTTTGCGCCGTATTTCGAACGGCTTTGTGTTCTGTTTGCAACTCCCGCAGTGTCTAGCGTACCGCGAATAATGTGGTAACGAACACCGGGCAAATCCTTAACCCTTCCGCCTCTGATCAGCACAACAGAGTGTTCTTGAAGGTTATGGCCAATCCCGGGGATATACGAAGTTACTTCAAATCCGTTTGTTAAACGAACCCTTGCAACTTTTCTCATCGCTGAGTTTGGTTTTTTAGGTGTTGTTGTATAAACCCTTGTGCATACGCCGCGTCTTTGAGGACAGCTTGTAAGCGCAGGCGACTTGGTTTTAACTGTAATTTTTTTTCTTTCGTTTTTAACTAATTGACTTATAGTCGGCATATTTTCCCCTTGGTTTCTTTTATATCCTTTAATTTCACTACAAACACGATTGACTGTCAACTTTTTGGCCTGGTTTCTTGCTATACATTAATTGTAAATTTTTATTAAGTGCCCCTAAAGAAGCGGGCAATTGAGGCGAAAAATAAACCTTTTTATACTTATAAGCCTTTTGGGGCTAAGAAAAACGGAAGAAATAGTGGTTAGTGGAGTAGGTTACAATCCTTACGTCTACAAAGACGAAAAAGTTGCGCTTAGTTTGGCGCAACCTTCTTCGCAATATTTAACCAACCCGACTTTCAAAAACGACGAATTTGTTTCAGGTAACGCGGGAGCGCAGGAATTAAAGATTCAGCTTGATGAAACCAAACAGAAACAGGGTTTTATAGGTAAGATTTGGGATAGGTTCAAAAATTTAACAACTATTGGCGCGGGTTCAAACAAAGCGCAAGAAGCAATTAAAAAGCTTGAAAATGGCGAAATGAGCCAGGAAGAGGCTCAAAAGGTTGTAGAAAAATACAAACAGGGGCAAAAGCAGGCGCTCGATTTTGTTGCCGATATGGCAACCGGTATAATAGCCGTCGGCGCTGCTGCGGCAGCGCCTCTAACAGGTGGCGCCTCGCTTCTTTTGGCAACGGGTGTCGGCGCAATTGCAAAGCCGGCGATCAAAGGCCTGGACGCGCTTTCAGGCGCAAGAGAATATAGTATAAAAGAATGTTTTAAAGATGCCGCAATGGGCGCTGTGAACGGTTCATTTGGCATAATAACAGCGGGCCTAGGTAAGGCTGTTACAAGCGGAGCAAAAAATATTATCACAAGCGCAGCCAAAGAAGGTGTTCTTTCAGCAGGCAAAAAAACCGCAATAAGAATAGGCGCAGCAGCACTTGGCGGTTCGGCAAGCGGCGCGGTGTATGGCGGAGTGTCATCAGGGGCAGGTTATTTAGTTGAAGGCGGCTCGCTTGACGAGGGACTCACAAAAGCAGTCAAACAAGGTGCAATCGGCGGAGCAGTGTTCGGTGCCCTAACCGGGGCAGCAACAGAGGGCGCAACCGTAGCAAGGGAAACTATAAAAAATAATAAAAATGCAAAAATGACCTCCAAAAAAGTCTTGCCAGAGGGCAATAAAACAACATTCCACCAAGGCGAAGCAGGCGATTGCCACGTTCTTTCAACGGTTGACGGGATGTTGAATAACCCAAAGGCAGTAAAATTAATTAAAAAATCCATCACAACAACACCCGAAGGAAACTACCGGGTAAAAATCGGCAACGAAATGGTGACCGTAGCAAAAGATGCAATCCCGACAGGACTACTATCCGATGTTCAAGGGGTCAGAATATTTGAGCAAGCCTACAAACAATTAAACGGCGGAAACATTGATGGCGGCTTTGCGGATGTTGTAGCAAAACAGTTCGGGCTAAAACCTGTACATATTAATCAGGCAGATTTATCTGACGAAATTATTAAACAAATTGCACAAGACCAAAAAAATCTTGTTTTATCAGCAGGCGTTGAAACAGGCGGCCAAAGGCACTATTTAAGTGTAAGGAATATTGATGTCGAAAAAGGAATAGTAACCCTTGTTGACCCTCAAGACACCTCAAAAATTATGCAAAAATCACTTGCAGACTTCAAAAAAGATGTGATTTCTCTTGACGGCGGAAGTTTGAAAAAAACCAGTTTGCCAAACAACCCGCGACTTGCAGAAGAACTAGGGTTTTACGGGAAAAAGAAAAGTATGCCGAGCATAGACAGGGCAGATTACAATAAATTTACGGCAGAAAAAATAAGTAAAAATGGCGCAAAAACAAATCTGACAGTGGAAACCACGGATGATGCCCTTAAATTACTCAAACAAGAGGGCGGCGCGGTTGATAAATATATCGCCGAAATGCTTGAAGAAAAAGGCTTGAGCTTAGACAGCGCCACACGCAAGCAAGTTAGGGAATTATTGTGCCAATATTTAGATTCTAATCTCGATGTTTATTCTTATGGCAGAATCGGCAATATTTTAAAAGATTTTGATGCGCAAATAAAAAATCTGGGCGAAGGCACGGTATTTTTCAGGCCCGAAGAAGGTAAAAGTTACGATATTTTAATGGCCCTGTATAAAAAACACAACCCGAACGCAAAATTTGCAACAACCGCGGCCGACCTAAAGGGGTGTAAAAATGTAGTTATAATAGATGATTGCAGCGTAAGCGGGAATTCACTTATAAGCTTGTACGACAAACAATTGAAAGATGTTTTAAGTGAAGACGGAAAAGTTCAGGCATTCTTTTTAACGGCTTTTGATGAAGGTTTAGAGCGCATAAAAACAAAACTCGGTACGAACAATGTTTCGATTAATCAAGGCACAGGAAGCAGGGTTAACGTTCATCATTACGGGGCAAGCAAGAGCATACTGCCGGAATCTGACTTCTTTAAAAATCTTTCCGTTGAACAAAGAAACCTGCTGAGTACTTTCTTGCAAGTTGACGCCAAGGTTCCAAGAACACAAGAATTAATGTCTTTTGCCAGAGATAAAAATGTTCCGTTTAATGTAAAGCCAACCCAAGGGTATCAACATTCAGGCACCGCCATTTTGTTCGATTATATGGGCCCGAATAATAATTCGCCGTTTTCTTCTTTAATGTTGAAAGATTTATTTGCAGATAAAAATATAGAGCTGCCCATTGCTTGTTCTACAGATAAAGCAAAAATTGCTATTGCAGATATAGCAGTAAAAGAACCAAGCAGCTATTTTTCTAGCGCGATTGATTCCGCCAAAAGGCAGGCAACCAAAATGCAACAATACATTGACGCTTACGACAAGCTAGCCGCCGACCTTTTAAAATCCGGGAAAATTTCAAACAGGTCAGCGTTTGATTCAGAAATATTAATGATGATGGAAGCTTGCGAAGGACTGTCGAAACTTCCTGAAATGCTGCTTAAAACCCCCGCGTAACAAAGTAATATGGTATAATAAAAAAGTTAACTGAAAGTAGTTTATGAGCCACGAAATTAACCCCGACAACAGAATATTGCAATTCACCCCACAGGGTTTAGAAAATTCAAAAGGGAAAAATATGAATTTTTTAACAGCTTTGTTGCGAGAAATTGAAACGAAACCGAATTATTCAGCCTTTCATAAGGCAATTGAAGATTGCGCAAAAAAGAATCCCTCAATGAAATATTTGGGCCCGAACTGGTATAAAATCGGCGATTATTATTTAAAGCTGGGAACAAGAAGCGAAGAAGAACTTTACAGATCAAGACTCCCAATGCTGGCAAAAGAAGGAATATCTCTCGCCCCTGTTTATTGTGATTCTGCTGTTTCAAAAGACGGTTTTTCAGCTACATTACTCCAAGTACCGGGCACAAAATCAGGTGATTTGCACCATTTTAACGATGCCTACCACTTGTTAACAGACGGGGCAAAGCAAACTGCGTATGAGGATACAAGAAAATTGGTTGAAGAAATGGGTTTTGTAAACCCGAGCGTTCTTGAACCAAGCTGCTTAAGCATTACACCGGACTCGGCAAATCAAAAAATAGTTGCAATGAACTGGGATGAATTTAACCCGCTGTTTGCATATTGCACTGAAGACAGATATGAAGACGCAAAAAAAGAAGTTCTTAAAAGAGCCCACAGCGTATTTTTCCGCAAATAACACGAGTTTAACTTTTTGCATTTGGCTTATTACAATATCATTTAACATTACGTAATAATTTCAATATCTTGGGCAATTTAAATTGTTGAGAATACTTTACTCATCAGGTTTAGAAGGATCTCATCAAAATGAATTTAGGCTTATCGGCATACAAATATCCCGGCACTGTTTTTTTTGGAAAAAGCAGCCAGAGCGGCGAAGTTACAAAAAAACAAATGCCAAGATGCTGCTGCTCTTGCCATGAATGCCAAGAGCTGGACATACAATCAAGTTCTGTGTATCCGCTAAATGTTTTAAGTAATTTTACAAGATCTTACTTCAAGGTAGATGGCGTTATGGTATCTTCCATGGAAGGCTTTTTGCAATCATTAAAAACCCCTAATGTCGAAGAACAAAAGGAAGTCTGTGGCCTTATAGGGTTCACAGCTAAAAAAATCGGTAGCCAGATTGGCCAAAAACGAGGGTTTGACGGACGCACCCTTTATTGGCAAGGCAAAGCGATTGAAAGATGTTCAAAAGAATATCAAGAATTATTAAAAAAAGCATTTCTGGCAAAATACGAGAGCGACTACGAATTTCGCGACGCACTTGCTTGCACAAAAGGACGAAAATTGGTTCACAGCATCGGGAAACAAGACCCCAAAGAAACAATTTTAACAGGGGAAGAGTTTGTCAGCATATTAACAGCTTTGCGCGATAGAGAATTAGAAGCTCATGACTGCCGCTGTCGCGATTATTATTGGACGCACCCTAATTATCACCACCACACAAAGTCTTGCAAATGCCCACCATAATACGCTATAATGAGCAAACGAATTAGATGGGCGAAACCCATATAATAAAGGTATTATGGATAAGACTAACGTATTAATTGTAGAAGACCACGCACTCACGCGGTTTGCGATGATGACTTCTTTAAGAGAGCAGGATTTTATTGGCAAAATCCATGAGGCTACAGACGCTGCGCAGGCTTATGACATACTCAACAAACACAACGTGCATATCGTTTTAATGGATTTAGGGCTGCCCGGAATTAACGGTGTTAGGGCAACACAAGAGATTAAAAAAATCCACAAGGATATTCGGGTAATTATCGTAACTTCCCACAGCGAAGAAGTTGAAGTTTTAAAATGTCTCGAGGCAGGAATTAGCGCATATTGCACCAAAGACATTAAGCCTGAAAAACTGATTGAGCTTATTAAAGATGTCAGAAACGGTTCACTTTGGTTTGATTCGGCTGTAAGCCAATTTATTCAAAACGTCACACGCTCGGCTTCCAAACCGTCACAAGGCAACAAAGACGCCAAAAAGAGCACTTCGGGCGGTCAAAATGTTAAGGAAGATTATAATTTGACACTAAAAGAGAAAAAAGTGCTAGAATTAATTAAAATCGGGAATTCAAACAGTGAAATTTCACAAAAGTTGAATATAACCGTTAACACAGTAAAGGTTCATGTTTGTTCAATTTTGCAAAAGCTCGGGGTGGAAGATAGGACCCAAGCGGCAATTAAAGCACTCAACCAAGGGATTCCGGGATAGATGTCAAACTTAGGTAAAATTCTAATAATCGATGATAACGCGAAGCTTTTGGCTGACGCTTTACCTATGTATGGCTATGAAGTCGATGTCGCGCAAAATGGCAAAGACGGCGTGAAGCTTCTTGTAAAAAATAAAAATTATGATGTTATTTTACTTGATGTATTAATGCCCGTTATGGACGGTTGGGAAACGCTTAAATTAATTCGTCAGCAGGAACAATATAACCACATTCCGATAATTATGCTAACCTCTGTTGATGAAACACAAAAACAAATTTCCGGCCTTAAAATCGGTGCGGACGATTACATTGTCAAACCTTTCATTTTGCCTAATTTACTTGCAAGGCTTGAAGCTGTCTTGAGGCGCTCAAAGTGGCAGTCTTCAGACACAAGAAAAGGTAAAGATTTAAGCGAAAGTTCAACCAAATTAGTTGATTCACTCACCCTAAAGGAGCGTGAGATTTTACAATATCTGGCCAAGGGCGTGAGCAACCAAGAAATTTCTGAAAAATTATTTGTAAAAGAAGTAACAATAAAATCGCACTTAAACAATATTTACAAGAAATTAAACGTGGAAAACCGTGTGCAGGCGATATTATTGGCACAACAGCTTGGTGTTATATAAAAAAGGGAAATGAAATGACGAAAGACGAACTGGTGAAGTTAATTTTAAACAATGCAGATGAATTTAATGCCTTAAATAAAGGTGGTCTAGATTTATCAGAGATTGACTTGGTTGGCGCTGAACTTAAAGGCGTGAATTTTTCAAACGCAGACTTATCAGGCGCAAATTTAAGCCAATCCAATTTAGTAGAAGTAAATTTCAGCGATTGCGACCTCACAGGCACAAATTTTTCTCGCGCAAACATTACAGAGTGTGATTTCACGCGCTGTACGCTAAATGGAACCATTTTTAGCTATTCAACCGTAAGCTATTCTAATTTCTCTGAAGCCGATATGGCCGGTTGCGTATTTAACGAAGCCAATCTCGACAAAAGCGACTTTTCTGCAAGTGAAAACTTGAGCACCTGTCGCTTTGACGATGGCACGATCTGGCCTGATGTTGAAAATTTACCCGAAGACTTTGATTCAAACTACATCCGCGACTTGTCATCTCTTCAAGACGATGAGGAGGCTGAGGGCGGAGAGTTTGAATATTAATTAATAAGAAATTAATTAAGCAAAATACAAAAAACCCGCCTGATTGGCGGGTTTTGTTTTATTAATATAGAAACTATTGCCATAAGCTATTGTGATTGGTTAGCATGGCCTGTCATCATAATATTTTTTGTACGCTGATCTGCCGCCGAAGCATCACGATCAACTATGCGAAGTGCAATGATATCTGGACATTTATTTGTCATTCTGGTGCCATCATCAATAGTAGAGGTAGCCTGACCCCCGCTAGCGCAATTCATAACTTTACCACTCATATTATTTCTTGATGGCCCCCTGCCACCGTTTGTATCCACCCAAACAAGACATCCGTTAGTACTGCTACATTGATTTGTCCCCGTGTCTGATGCTGCACCAGAAGGGAACAGCCATATCATACCGTCTTTTGTTGTGACCTTACAGGCGTTACTCGTGGAGCATCCGGATTGAACTTCAGCACCAGCCAGTGCAACTTTATTTGTATTGGCGCCATTATCTATTTTTTGAGTAAGATAGTCAGTAATTGAGCCGGCATAATCATCCATCGATTCCCCGTCTTCAATTGCAAAGCGCATTGAAAGAGCGCCATTAAGTGTTGTAAGCGCCTTATTCGAGGCTGTGGAATGCTCCTTGCCTTGCGTGCTTGATAATACCGCAGGTATAGTAATAGCAGCGACAACACCTATAATCGCTAAAACTATCAAAACCTCAGCTAAAGTAAAACCAGTATTTTTCATATAATATTCTCCTTGAAATATTTGTTTACATCGGCAATAATACCATTTTTTCAAAAACAAGACAAGGCAAAAAAAGTGTGTTATATATTTAGTATGAGGAAGAAGGTTGAGAAGTTTTTAGCACTATTTTTGGCTCTAAGCACAATAGGTACGCCTGCTTTGAGCGCGCAGGTTGCGCTTCATAACGAAATTGCGCCGCAGAACTTACAGAAACAATCTATAAAATATTCTGACCCTGTAAAAAAACTTGAAGGAAGTCTTTTTATTAATAACAAAGAAGAGACCCAAATTTTAATTACAAAGCAACAGGAATCTGACGTTGAGGATATTGAAAACCTTTGGAACGCAACGGTTGACAAAAACCCGGTAATCAAATTTTCTCTTAAAAAACTTTCAATTCCCGAAGAGCAACGCAGAATTCACTCTTCGCTAATGGCAAAAAGCTTGAGCGCGCTGATTTCAGGCGCGGCAATGCTGCCTTCGTTTATGGGAATGAACTATGGAATTCAAAGCGCTTCTTACGCCGGTGCGCGTATTGCGAACAATTTTATCAATAAGGAAAATATTGATAAGTTAAAAAGTTCACCCCTCACAGACACCGAGGTGATCGAACTTGCAACTTTGATTGAAGAATTACAAGATGACATTGTTAACGCATATTATGGCTACAAAGGAAGTTTAATTCGTCTTAAGGAACTCAGAGGGCAATTGCTTTTGTATAATCAAAACTATGCTAAAGCGCTTCAAAATAAGGATAGCCTTGAAATTGCAGTATCATCAGCACTTTGGGATGAAGCTAAAATTCAAGAGCTTGACGCCATTGAGGATGTTAAAAAATCGCAAATAATTCTGCAAAGGCTTGCAGGGCGCGACACTGTGGAAAACTTGAAATTGGTCCAATACAACATTAACACCGCAAATATTGACCTTGAAGGCATCGATATGAGCCCTAAAAAAATTAACACAGACATTGAAAAAGAAGCCGAAAAAGTTAAAAGTAAGAAGAAATGGGGCGAAAAGTGAAAAAAGGAAAGAAATTTTTAATTTTGCTCGCGCTCATAGCTTCAATGGCTCCGGTTTCTGCAATCACTTTAAATGAAATCGATATGCCGCTTGCGCCAAAAAACAAAATGGGGCTTGGTGATAAGCCCGAAAGCGAAATTGTTGAAGTTAAATCCAAAGTTGATAATGTAAAGGTTAAATTAAAGCCTGCACAAAAACCGGAAGAAAAGTCAACAGCAAGCGCAATTAACCCTAATTTAACTTATGCAGATTTGAGTCTGAAAAATATTTCGACTGATATTCTGGCTGATCTTGCGGAAGAAGAACTCACAATATCAAGAGATTTAGAAACTTTATGGCTTGGGGTTGCACAAAAATCCGAAACAATAAAATACGCAATTTATAAGCTTTCGAACCCTGATGAAGATAAGCCGAGTGACGGCATTTTGAAAAAAATCATCCGTCCGGTTGCGAGTCTTTCAACAATTGCAGGCACAGCCTTCAGCGGAAACCCTTTTGTTGCAAGCGGCGCGTTAATTGGCGGCAACTTGCTCGGTGGGCTCACGACCGACAGCAAGGAATTAAACTATCGTTTTTCAAAGGTTTCAGACACTGATATGGTTCTTTTGGTAAGGAAAATAGACAAATTACAAGAGCGTCTTCTTGATAATTATATTGATTACAAAAAGAAAAAGCTGATTTACGAACGTGCGCTAAAAAACCTCGAAGAACGTGAAAAAATTTATCAGGCAAGCCAAAAAAAATCTAAAGAAGAATTAATTATCGCAGACGTCTATTATCGAAACGCGCAAAATTTTGCCTCAAAAGCAAAAACTCAATTCTGGGTTGCAAGACAAGCATTGGAGCAATTCGCAGGAACCGAAGCCTTGAAACAAGTTGAAGGCGATCAGAATTTTGATAATCTCGGTCTAAGGCTTAACACCAACGGCTAGACACCTTCACGTAAACCGTTTACTTTTAATCGTAGCGGTTAAAAAGTTGCTGTTCGTCACTCACGAAAGTTTCTTCTTCGTAATATTCGCTGGTAAATTCCTGGCTTTTAATTTTAACATCTGCCAAATTTTCTAAAAAAGGCACGTATTCAAGGCATTTTTTGCCCTTAACACCTTTTGTTTCCATTTGCACTTCGCCATTTGGCAAAAGTTTAATTACTAATTTTTTAGCCATATTTCTAATCCAAATTAATTGTTAACATAATTGTGTTGTCTTCAAGAATTTCTTCCTCATCAATTTTTAGGTTTTGTTTGGCGAGTCTTTCTTTGATTTTAATATAAGTTTCTTCCTGCGTGTTTAGGGCATATTCAGAATTTAAATCTTCCACAAGTTCCTCGCAATTTGTATCTTGCGCGCAAGATATCTTGATTTTGTAAGGCTCTTGATCATTACTGCGGTATAAATCTACGTTAAACCCTTCAACTTTACAAGAGAAGCTGTCATTAAAATTTTCCTTAAAATGGTCGCAGCCGTGTTCTCTAAGAGTTTTAGTCAGAACTTCCCTGTCCATAAAAGCGGTTTCAAATTCCTGTTCCAAAGGCAAAAGTTCGGCTTCAAAGCTTTGGCCCTGAAGTGTTTCAAGACGGCGAGTTACTTCACCCGGAAGCGTAAAATTCCCGTCAGTTTTTGCCTGTGCATTTATTGCAGCAGTATCAACACCGGCTCGTATAACGGCCGCAAGCAATAAAAAAGGAAAAGCTGAAATTGTGACTGACATTTTTAATCCTTTCTAAAAATCCAACCCTCGCCCTCCGCGGCTTTTTAAAATATTCGAGGCATCTGCACTATCTTCTTCTTTTTGATATTCAGACAAATCATCTTTCTTTGTTGCCGCAACCGCGCGCACATTTGCCCATTCACGCAAAGCAAAAATCTGTTCTTTTTGGGTGGTGGAAAGCGGCACAAGATTTCTAATTGTTTTTTCAAGGTCTCTATATTCAAGAGCACGGTTTTCAAAAAACGCTTCATAGAGGGCCGAGATTACCACTTGTTCAATCTCCGCGCCAATAAACCCTTCTGTTATTGAGGCAAGTTTGTAATAAAGTTCATCGCAAAGATTAATATTTCTCGAAACTTCCTCATTTTTGAGGCGTTTGTTTAAGTGCAGTTTGAAAATTTCAGCGCGCTCTTTCACGATTGGAATATCCACAAAGAAAATTTCGTCAAAACGACCTTTTCTTAATAGTTCCGGCGGCAGATTGTGTATGTTGTTCGCTGTCGCTATAACAAAAACCGGCGCTTCTTTTTCCTGCATCCAGGTTAAAAATGCGCCAAAAATTCTTGATGAAACGCCACTGTCGTTACTTGAACCAACTCCGCTCAAACCTTTTTCTATTTCATCAACCCATAGAATGGACGGTGAAACGGCTTCCGCTGTGGCGATCGCACGGCGCATATTTTCCTCAGAGCTGCCCACAAGGCCTGAAAAAATCTTACCTAAATCAAGACGCAGCAACGGCAATTGCCAGATTTCACTCATTGCTTTTGCTGTCAAACTTTTTCCGCAACCGGGGACTCCTGTAATTAAAATGCCCTTCGGCGCAGGAACGCAATATTTTTTCGCAGATTCAGACCATGAATTATTCCGTTTTTTAAGCCAGCTTTTAAGGTTGTCGAGTCCGCCAATATCGTCAATCGTGCAGTCGCTCTTAACAAATTCCAGAATGCCGGTTTTTTTAATTACCTGCATTTTTTCATCAAGAATGATTTTAAGGTCGCTGATGTCAATTTGCCCGTCATTCACCATAGCAAGCGCAAACGCATTTTCTGCTTCCTGTAAAGTCAATCCTTGAGCGCTTTTGCAGAGTTTGTCTTTATCTTCTTCAGTCAGCGTATCAGATTTAATTTCCACATTTTGCTTTATCATTGAATTTAGCTTTGCTTTAATTTCATCAAGACAAGGAAGGGCAAAATCGTGCACTGAAATGTCTTTTTGCAAAGTTTCCGGAATAACGACATCCGGGGCCACAAAAATAATGTTTTTCCTTACTTGCCCGCTTTTTAACACCGACACCAAATCACGCAATTTGCGTATTATGTTATAATCCGGAGCACGGTTTTTGGTTCCGAAATTTGTATGGTAATCATACATCATAAAAATCGCGCTTTTGTCGTGTTTTTCAACAAATTCAAGCGCTCTTTGAGGGTCTGATGTGCCTGAAATCGTCTTTCCTGTTTCATCATTCAAAAAGCCGTTTGTTTGAGTCCAAATATATAATTCACGCTCAAATTTAACTGCGCTGGCGCTTTTGGTGATTTTCCTTATGAGCGATGTCACACGCTCTTCTTCATAAGTCGAAATATAAATATATGGAAAACGCGCTTTTATTAAATTCGCAAGCTTTTTTACAAACATAATCCCTCACAATTCTTTAAGAATATATTAACTGTTTATTGATTTTATTAAAATCACCCATTCCGTTGAAAAACAGCAAGCCGTTTTTTTGTATGCGTATTTCCACCTTGTTTTTCACTTTTTCAATGTCTTTAAAGGCATATTTATTGCTTAAAAAATGATAGTTTTGGTTACTTGAACCCACCCAGGGGCGAGAGATATCAAAATTTTCTTCTCTAAATTCACCGTCAATTAATAAATCGGTATATTTCAAAAGACGCTGAATATCCTTATTTTTCGATGTTTTCAGCTCTTCAAACGTGGAGCCTGAAAAAGTCAAAACGCTAAGCCCTTCCTTTCGAACCCTTTTTGCGACCAGCCCTAATGCTTTTGCCTGCTCGAAAGGTTCGCCGCCCAGAAAAGTTACGCCTTCAATGTTTTTCTGCGCCATTATCATTTCAAAAAGCTTATTTGTTGAAATTAATTTCCCACCTTTGTGTGACCAGGAGTGTTTAGCAAAACAGCCTTTGCAGTGCCTTGAACAACCCGGAACCCAGATCCCGAACCTGACCCCCGGGCCCTCCCCCCGCGTATGTTTGAGTATTTGAAAAGATCTGAGATTCATTTAAAAATCAATTGTGCGCTCTTGCTGCGCTCTTTTATATTTTGCAATATTCACTTTATTTGCACAAATCATCGGTTTAAGCTGTTTTCTGAAATGTGGCTTGATGCTCATATTTTCGAAAAAAACTTGCGGCGATTTGAACGGTCGCTTTTCGTCTCTGAACTGAAAAATTTTCTTAGCTACTATCACGCTCACCCCGGGAAGTGCAGTCAATTCAGCTTCCGAGCAATTATTTATATCAGTCATAAATTTTT
>JAVBQM010000010.1:0-4069 GCA_031549065.1 Candidatus Gastranaerophilales bacterium
CAAAGTTCATGCAATAGTGCATGCCATAAATCAAATAAACATAAGTCATTCCGGGTTTTTGGAAAATAGGTTTTGACCTTTTTGTGCATCCTTTATAACCATGGCATGCCGGGTCTTCTTGCGTATAGGCTTCGGTTTCAACAATAATACCCTTGCGGATTTCGCCTGAAGTTTTTACACACAAAACCTGACCCAAGAGTTCCTTAGCGACAGTTAACGCGTCTTTAGCGAAAAAATCTCTTCCAATTCGTTTCATAACGGTTTAATTGTAACAGAAAAGAGTGTATAAAATTGCAAAAATGTGCCATGATTTCATTAAGGACGGGGGTTAAAATGAGAAAATTTCAATCAAAAAGTTTCGCAAGAAGCATACTGCACGCGCTTAACGGGCTAAGGCTTGTTTTTAAAACACAGAGGAATTTCAGAAAACATCTTATTATAGGCATTTCACTTTTGACAATTGCAATTGTTACAAAACTTGGGGCGCTTGCGCTTTGTATGGTGATTTTTGTGAATGTGGTTGTTCTGATTTGCGAACTTTTAAATTCTATTATCGAATTTGTGATTGACGCCTATTATAAAACGAAATGGGCTAAATTGGCCAAAATGTCTAAAGACATGGGTGCAAGCGTGGTGCTTTTATCTTCTATTAACGCCATTGTTGTAACATCGATATTAATTGGCGCAAAGGTTCACATAGGGGGTCTTTTTTAAGACAATTCCGCAAGTTTTTTATAGAGTGCAATTTGTTTATCGGTAAGCTCTTTTGGAAGCACAATTTCTATTTTTAAGTTAAGGTTGCCAGTTTCACCTTTATCGTTCTTTAGTCCCAAACCCTTTAAGCGCAGGCTTTTTCCGGCATCAGTTTTTGGCGGAACGGTTATATTTATTTTACCACCTGGCGTTTTAACCTCTTTTTTAGTGCCCAAAACTGCTTCATCCGGCGTGATTTGAAGAGCTTTTGTAAGGTCTAAACCGCTTATTTTATATTCACTATCTTTAATTTTTACAGTCAAATAAAGATCGCCGACTTGCCCGTATTCATCAAGTTTACCTTCACCCGTAAGCCTGATTTTTTGGCCGTCATGAACATTTTTGGGAATTTTTACCTTAATTTTCTTTTCGCTTTTAGAAATTCCGGTACCCATACATTGCGAACAGAAACCTCCGCCTTTAGTGCCATGGCACTGTTTACATTTATCTTACTTTGAAACTGTTACTGTTTTTGAGCTTGTGCCGCTTATTAAATCTTCAAGAGTAAGCACCAAGCTTTGATTGATATCGAGGTTTTTGGGTTTTGGCGCTGCTGCGGGTTTGTTTTTTTGAGCTTGTTGAGCACCCCTGCCAAAACCTCCCCCATGGGAAAAACCGCCCATATTACCCATATCGCCAAAATTACCAAAATCAAAGGTATGGGTTTGGCCACGCCCCTGGCTCATTAAGTCGCCAAAAATGCTGCTAAAGAAATCTGAAAATCCGCCAAAACTTTGAGCCCCGCCATAGCCGCCTGATGAAAAATTTGAAAAATCAAAACCTTCAAATCCCGGTGGTGGTGTAAAACTGGCGCCATCTTGCCAGTTGGAACCAAGCATGTCATACCTTTGGCGCTTTTCTTTATCAGATAAAACTTCGTAAGCCTCGTTAATATCTTTAAATTTTTCAGTTGCCGAAAAATCTTTATTCACATCAGGATGATACTTGCGCGCCAATTTACGGTATGCCGACTTAATTGCTGCTTCAGAATCTTCTTTTTTGACGCCCAAAATTTGATAGTAATCTTTATATTGCATATTCTTATCTTAATACAAAACTTTGCCCGGGGGTGAAAAATTAATTTTAAATTAATTTTTTAATTTGCTCGTAAACTTCCTGCGCGCTTGTTTGACGCGTGCAGGTTTCATGTTTAACGCCGTGTAATTTGCATTTCCTTTTAAAACAAGGCTCGCAAAACGGTTCTTCAAGCGGAAAAGCAACGCTTTTTTCGCCCTTCGGGCCATAAGTGTATTTTGAGGTTGCGCAAAATAACGTAATAATTGCGGGTCGCTCCCTTTCGCATTGAAGCGCAAAAGCCAAATGGGAAGCCGAAGAATCCGGACTAACAACAACATCCGCCCGCCTTAAAACTTCAATGTATTCTTCTAAATTAGTCTCGCCCGCGGTAATTATAGTATTTTCACTCGGCGCACCGTCAATAATTTCTTCAATTAAATCTAAATCTTTTTTAACACCCGAGAAAATAATATTGGCCTCGTTTTTGGTCATTTCATAAAGTTTTTTCCATTCTCCAATAGCCCAGTGTTTATTTTTCCAAGTTGTTGCCGGTGCAAAAACATAATTAGGTTTGCGGTTGTCGCAATTTTCCAGAAGACCGTCAATTTTTCTAACGGTTTCCCTGGAAGCGCGCGGCAAAATAATTGAAATTTTACGCTTATTCAACCCAAGAGCCTCAACGGGTAAATCAAGGTTTCTATCCATAACGTGATAATTTTTGTGCGGACGTTTGGACTTTGGTTTAATTAGAACGTTTGCCCCCAATGGCGCAAATTCACGGTAGTCAGCATATCCAACTCTTTTTTTAGCACCGCAAAAAGCAAAAATTACAAGGCTTTTAAACATCCCATGGAGGTCAAACGCCCAATCATAGTTTTCTTCACGAAGCTTTTTATTAAACGCACAAATTTCGGAAATGGTGCGGGGTGACAGCCAATTTTTTTTCCAACGCCCGAGTGGCACAGTGTAACAATTGTTGATAATGGGGTTATTTTCAATTAACTGCGCGCATTTTTCATCCACAACCCAATCAATTTGAGCGTCTTCAAAGTTGTCGCGCAAAAAACCCGCAACCGGCAAAGAATGCACCAAATCGCCAATAGCGCCAAGCCTTATTATTAGAAACTTATTCCTCGGTGTTTCCTTCATCTAAAATATCATAGTCGGCATCACCGCCAAGCGCAAGCTGTTTTTTCTTTAAATTGTGGACAGTCGCGTCAACTAAAAGTTCGTATGATTTATTGTCTTTAATTTTTTCGCCAAATTCTTTTGTTAAGGTGTGCCTAACCATTGCTTCAAGCTTATCGGAATCGTCACAAACATTTTTGTTTGTATCCGGAATAAGAAAGTCGATGTAACGCGCACCGATTTTAATGTCTTTAATGTGTGAATACATAAGCCATCTCAATCGTGGAGCAATATTTCTGATTTTTTGAACTATTTTATGGTTTTTGAATTCCATTTTCCTAACCTTCTGGGTGTCTTGTACTATCTATAAGTAACCTAAAAGAAAAAAATTACCTTTTTCTCTTATTTGTAACAAAGAATTTACAATTTGATTTTTTGGCATAAAATCAATGTTTTTAGAAGTTTCTATCGCTAATTTTATTCTATAACAATTTTTTTATTTTGCAAAGTACCATGCTTTTTTATGAAAATGAAAAATTAAAATATTATAAACTTTCCTTGGACATCTGAAATTCATAATCTATACTATTAAGTAGTGATTACAGAGGGAGAACTTTAATGTTTAAAGATAAAGACAATAAGGACGAAGCGGCAAATAACCCGTTTTGCGAAGCAGATGAGTGCATTGAAGAAAGCGTTGAGCAAGCAACAGAAGAAACTGTTGATGATGCCGACAATCTTCAAAAAGAGTTGGATGACTTGAATAATAAACATTTACGCCTTATGGCGGACTTTGACAACTACCGCAAACGTCAAGCGCAAGAGCGCGAAAACCTTTTAAAATATGGAGCAGGCGAAACTTTAAAGAAAATTATTCCGGTTTTGGACACTTTTGAGCGGGCAAAAACCTCTATTGAAGAACTTGAAGACCCCAAAGTTATAAAAGAAAGCTATGAAATTGTCTTAAAACAACTGGCTGAAGCGCTTGAAAAATGCGGCCTTGAGAAAATTGACACAGAAATAACGTTCGACCCTAATCTACATGAAGCAGTTTTACAAACGCCGACTGACGAACATCCTGAATATACCATTTTGAATGTTGCGCAAACAGGTTATAAAATAGGCGATAATGTATTAAGGCCTGCACTTGTAAATGTTGCAACGGCAAAAG
>JAVBQM010000018.1:0-5053 GCA_031549065.1 Candidatus Gastranaerophilales bacterium
TACAGAATAAGCGCCAAAATAATCGTATCAACTGACGGCCAAAAAGGTATTATAATAGGCAAAGGGGGGGCGAAATTGAAAAAAATCGCCACTGAAGCACGACTTGAACTTGAAAAAACAGCCTCAAAAAAAATCTTTTTAGAGGTTTTTGTAAAAGTACAGAAAAATTGGCAAAAGGACGAAAAAATCGTTTCAAAATTACATTGCGCTCAATAAAATGAAGAAAATCTCCATAGCACAATTAAATAAAAATCTGCCCGATTTTAAAAATACAAGCGATGCTAAGGATAAAATTATCCTAAAATGGCTTTGCGAGTGGCTTAATGATGAATTAGAAACAGGCAGAATTCAAGCCGGAGACTTTATGCCCCAAAAAAGCGAAATCGCACAACTGCTTGGTGTCAGTAGCGCAACGGTGCAAAATGCTATTCGCTACGCTGAAGACTTGGGATATTTTCAATCCAAACAGCGTGTAGGAACACGCGTTTCGGGAATTTTAGAAGCTTCTGGCATAGGGAGTGAAAACAAAAAATTTCAAAAAACCGACACGAAAAAAGATAGTGCGAAAATCGAAATTAAACATTTAATTGTGGAACTGGGGCTGAAAGTTGGCGCAAAACTGCCCAGTTCAAGAATTATTGCCCATTCAATCGGCACTTCACACAACACTGTTCGCCTGGCGCTTGAAACCTTAGTGTTGGAAGGATTTTTAATACAAAAATTTTACAAAAAGCGCGAAAAATCTTGGTTTTTGCACTCTCCAATTATTTTAAGCACCAAAGAAAAGAAGTTTCAAAGCAGCAACGTCGTTACAAGTCGCACTCTTTGCAGAAAACTTGAAGGCGAACTTAAGAATTATGTTATCAACAATTTTAAAATCGGGGATAAAATTCCCACGAATGCTCAATTGGCGCACATTTTCGATGTCAGCCTTAAAACTATTAATGATTGCCTTAAGAACCTCCAAAAAACGGGGCTTGTCGCAGCCAGACGCGGTCAATATGGCACTTTTTTCCTTGGTAAGCATATCGGAGATGAGAAAAGTGAAAAATCAATTTTTATGACAGGCAGAAAAAGCGAGGCACAAACTCAGGCTCAACCACAAAATTTTCAATATGCATGGGAAAAAACCGTAGCACAAATTAAAAAACATATCGAGAAAAAATACGATATTGGGGACAAAATTCCAACTATTAAAGAATTTGCACTTCTTTTTGGAGTCAGTACAAACACAATTCGCCATGCAATCAACCAACTTTGTACCGCGGGAATTTTGCACACACAAAGAGGGAAATTCGGCGGCACCTACATTGCAGAGCTGCCCGATGAAACTCCGGAAACTTATAAATGGCTTGCGCTTAATCCGAAACAAGTTTAGGTGTTTGTGCCCGAGGTTATCAGACAAACTTAACATTTCTTAATATCTAACCTTGTATAGCGCAACTTTTTTTATTAGCATATTTTATATAAGGGCTGAAGTATAAAATAATACCGAGAAAGGAATGCGAAATGCACATTAGTTCTATTGGCGCGAATTATTATAATGCGCAAAAAAATAACAATACGCCAAGTTTTGGTATGGCTGTACATGTTGCACCAGACTTAGCTCAAAGTATACACGACACATACACCGATAATGGTACGTTTCAAAATACGGTTGATAAGGCAATAAGCCAGAAAAAAGAGCCTCTGGGCGCAATGAAGCGCGTTGAAAGAGAAGTAGGGCGTGAAGTTGATGGCATTCGTAAAGAGATTGATGCTCGTTTCTTTTCAACCAACAGTGTCGATGTAGACGTTCTAATTAAGGGCGGAATGTCAACTAACAATAAACCTCTGTTGATTGCAGACATTTACGAAAGAGGCACAAACCTGCAATCTCCGGTATTTTCAAGAGACGGCAGGCAGGCATATGTGTCCTCTGTTTATCAAGCCAATAGAAGCTACAAGGAAAATTTCAAAACCTTGCTTAAAAAGCTTGATGACTACGTTGCAAAAAAAGGCGAATATATGCAAAAGGATGAACAGGCAAGGATAGGCACCAATATCAGCGAAATCAAAGATCAAACTGCTCAAGATATTATACAGGCAGGCACAAAAATTGCTAATGACAGGCTCGGCGCGCGCATTAATAGATTAGGTTAATGGGTGCAATTCAAAATAAATTTAAAGCGGCTCCAGGGCCGCTTTTTTTGAAGTTTACCATTACTTGTCACTCATAATAATTAAGGCTGCGCCTCATTTTAGCTCATTCGCTCAGTATGAAGAAAATTTCGCTTTCTTCACACTTCGCTCATTTCGTTATAAAATATCCCTATGGAAAAGAATATCAAAAATGTTATTTATTTAGGGCCAATGGGTTCGTACTCGCAAATTGCCGCGGAGAAATTTTGCACTAGTTTTGCACCCGATGCTAAAAAAGAATATTTTTCAACAATTACAAAAATTGTTCAAGCCGTTGATGAAAATGAAGAACTGTTCGCGGTTTTACCTATTGAAAATTCCATTGAAGGGGTTGTAAGAGAAACTATTGATAATCTTGCCGCCGCCAAAAATAACCCTCAAATTATCGCCCAAACAATTGTCCCGATTCAACATTGCCTTATAGGCCGCGGTAAAAAAGAAGATGTACGCCGCATTATTTCGCATCCGCAGGCGCTTTCGCAGTGCAGTGGCTATATTGCAGCAAATTTCAATAAAAATATTGAGCTTATAAGCGCAAATTCAACTTCGGCCGCAGTGAGTGTGCTCAAAGGCAAAGATTCAAGCTATGCTTCAATTGGAAACGAATTTTGCGCAAAACTTTACGACATCGAAGTAATCGAGAAGAATATCAACGACGTTAAAGAAAATTTCACGCGCTTTGTTTTGGTTGGAAGAAATCATTTGTCCGGCATTTTAACAACTCGTACCTCTATAGCATTCTCAACGAAAAATGAACCCGGGGCGCTTCTTGAAATTTTAAAAATCTTTCAGGCGCATAACCTTAATTTAATTTACCTTGAAAGCCGCCCGTCAAAGAGGCTGCTTGGCGAATATGTATTCTTTGCAGACATTGACCGCGGGGGAGAAGAAATTCAAAATGCACTAGGCGAAATTCGTGCTGCGTCTGATTTTTACAAATCTTTCGGTTCTTACGGACTTTTGGAGTAGAGGCCGGTGGAATTACTCGCAATATTCACCGTTTGCGCCGTATCTGGCGTATTTACAGGGCTTTTGGGTATTGGCGGCGGCTTAATAATTGTGCCGGCTTTTCTTTGTGTGCTTCCGCTTTTTGGAATAAACCATTTCACCATTCATCAAATTATCGGCATAAGCGCGACCTGTGTGTTTTTTAATTCCATAATGAGTCTTTTCTACAGACGCAAAGAAAAATTTCTCGAACGCGAGCTGATTTTAAAAATGGCGGTTGCAATTATTATCGGAACGTTATCGGGGGCATTTTTGTCATCTCACGCGCCGGCAAAAATACTTTTTTTAATCTATGCCTGCATTGCGCTTACTTCTATTTATTTAATCAAAAGCGAAATACGTCCGAACTTACAGAATTGCCATTTGATGCCGCTTTTGTATATTTCTTTTATGTTGATAGGTGCTGTTAGCGCCTCAATTGGTATAGGTGGCGCAATTTTGTTTGCAACAGCGCTAAAATGTTTTTTCAACAAAGAACCCAAGGAGCTTTTGCCTACAATTACGCTTCTTGTTGCAATTCACGCACTTTTCGCCTTTGCGGGTAAATTTATTTGCGGTGATATAACGCTTATGATTATCCCGATTGCCGTTGTGGCAAGCGCATTGGGGGCAAAAATCGGCGTAGTAATTTCGAAAAAATTAAGCTCTGATACGATAACAAATTTAATGGTAATAACACTTGTTTTGGCATTAATAAGGGTTGCGCTGCAATTGTTTACAGGCGCGTGATTATTCCATTCCGTTACCCTTAAGAGCGTTTTCGAGAGTTTTTTGATAGCTGTCTAAATCGGCTCCCACTACTTGGCTTTGGGTGTTATTAAGTTCAATTTCCATATCAAGCGGGATTTCTTTATTTTTAGCACCTTGCATTATTTGCTGTTCTTCATTACCTTGTTTAGAGCTTACTGCTTGCAATGCGCTGTATTGTTCCATTTGAATCTGTTGTACTTGTGTTTGATCGTCTCCGGCTGCTTTTTTCTTCTCTTCAAATTGCGTTTGTATGAGTTCGTTTTCGTCAGCATGCCTTCTTTTTAATGCAGTCATCTGGTTGCCTTGCACGAACTGCATATATTGTTTAGTGTGGCTAAGCTGCATACCCCTGAAAGCCAAGTCGCTTTTTCTGCGGGTTAGCGTTAGAACAACATTATGTAGAAGTATAAATGCACTTGGGAGCTTCATTGCTTATTGCCTTTACTTGCTTACATAATAATAAACGTTTTTTTATATATACTTATTGCATAACAATTATATATTGTTACAAAACGTTACATAAAGTATTGGCTGGCACAAAACAAAGCAACAGTAGGCTTACTTACCGATACAGAAATTTTCAAAAATATGAGTTAGGACATCATCCGTAACCACTTCGCCGGTAATTTCATCCAAACTTATGAGCGCTTGCTTGATGTCAATTGAAATTAAATCTTGCATTTGACAAACAGCGGTCGCATCCATTGCCGTTTCAAGCGCCAAAAGTGCGTTTTTAAGGCACTCTTGCTGTCTTTGATTTGTTAAAAACTCGGTCTCTATTGAATTTAACCCCAAAACAGTATCAAAAACCAATTCTTTTAATTCTTCGACACCTTCGAGCGTTAAGGAGCTCACCGAAATATGTTTTTGCTCCGTTTTCAGACTTGAAAAACTTGCAATATCCGCTTTAGTTGCAACAGTAATTTGGGGTTTCTCTTTCGGCACAAGGGTAAAAACCGCTTTATCTTCATCTGTTATTCCAAGGGAAGCATCATATAAACATAGAATTAAATCCGCTTCACAAATGGCATCTCGTGAATTTTGAACTCCGATTTTTTCAACAATATCAACGTTTTCGCCTTCTCGAATACCTGCAGTGTCAAGCAAAGTTGCG
>JAVBQM010000052.1:0-3120 GCA_031549065.1 Candidatus Gastranaerophilales bacterium
TACAAGACCGCGCAAGAGCCGATTTTAGAGAAAAGTTTAACAGCTACAGACCCGAGCGTCGTGACAACAGAATTTTAAACAGTGTCTTGGGAAGAATTGTTGAAATTTTAAATGACAACGTTGAACAAAAAGAATTTATGAACCAAGAAGAAATTAAAACCGCACAAAAACTGGAGAATTTTTCTTCAATAAGGGCAAATTGCCATGAAATTAAAAACCAGTTAAGCATTCTTGATATTTATACAAAATTGCTCGAAAAAGAATTCGGAAATGGTAAGAACATCGAAATGCTTAGAAAATCTATTGCACTTATCGGTCTTGAGCTTAACGAAATCAAAAGTTTGAGTAACACTGAAGGACAAAAGCTTGAGAAGGTTACAACAGTTATTGAAAAAGCGGTTCAAGTTTTTGAAAATCTTGCGAATGTTCAAAACAATAAAATTATTTTTCAAAACCGAATAAGCGAAAATGCGCCCGCAGTTGATAATGATAAATTTTTATCTGTTTTAATCAACATTTTGAAAAATGCTAACGAAAGCACAAAGAATGACGAAATTGTGATTACCCTAGAAGCCGACAAGGACGATGTAAAAATTTATATCAGAAACCATGGTGAAAAAATTGCACCCGAAAACACAAGAAAAATTTTTGACGAAGGCTTCACAACTAAAGAAAACGGTTGGGGCGTGGGTTTAAGTGCCTCAAAAAAATACCTTTCAAATCAAGGTGGCGGAATTGAGCTGATAAATTCTGATGATGAATATACAGAATTTTTGGTAAGAATTCCGTTAAATCAAGGAGTTAGTGACCTTGGAATTTACATATAATTAAAAGCGTGAACCGTGCGTGGAGCCCAAAGGCGAAACCGTACGACTCAGGGGGAGTATATGAATTTTATTGAAAGCAGAACAAGAAATATAGCAGAATTAGCACTTGACGGTCTTTATGAGCGCTCAAAAGCAATTGCTTCAAACACGGCAAACGCGCTTACGCCGGGCTATCAAAGAAAAGACGTGCTTTTTGAGGGTCAGTTAAGAAACATTATTCAAGATGAAAACTTGAAAGAGCAAGTTAAACTTGAAAATACTGCTCGGGTCCAAAAAAACCCTGCGGAACTTTTGAAACAGTCTGACCCGGCGCAAATTGCATTTTTAACCAGAAACAGCGCAGAAAGCTATAAACCTGAAGTTTTAACGGATGTTTCCGATTCGGACTCCCAGGATAACAATGTAATTATAGAATATGAAATGACAGACGCCGCAAAAACAGGCACACAATATGCCATTGTTTCAAATCTTCTGTCAAAGTCTTTTCAAGGTTTAGAAAGAGTAATTAAGGGGCAATAACCAAATAACGTCGCGGCGCCTAGAGCCGCACGGGGAGGATGCAAATGAGTTTTGATATGTTCGACATTTCCGCAAGCGGAATGCATGCACAAAGAATAAAAATGGACACCGTTTCAAGTAACATCGCAAACGCAAACACTACGCGCAATGCTGCGGGTGAAAAAGAAGTTTATCAAAAAAAAGAAGTTTCATTCAAAGCAATTTACAAGGGCAAATTGGGCGAACACGATTTCCCCCATGGCGGCGTTTCTCCTGTTATGGATATTGAAAACGGGCCGTTTTTAAGGGGCCATGTCAGCACAGAGCGCAATGTTATTTCAGAAGGTGTAGAAGTAGCTTCTATCCACACAAGCAAAACACCCCTTCGTCAGATTTACGACCCCGGTCATCCGGATGCTGATAAGGAAGGCTATGTAACCCTTCCAAACGTGAATGTGGTTGAAGAAATGGTGAATATGGTAAATGCTTCAAAGGCTTATGAAGCGAACGCTACAATTGCAAACACCGCAAAAACAATGATTCAGGCCGCAATTAATATTTAAAGATAAGGGATAAAAAACAGTGGATTTTGGAGTAAACAGTTTAAATACAATAGGCGAATTTAACAAAATTTTTAATCAGAATTTGAACGCAATCAATTCAAAATTTGATGCTGTTCCTGCTGAAAAATCCTTTGAAGACGTTTTTAATCAAACTCACTCACGTCCGAACCATAAAATTTCGGGCAGCGTGAATATGAATGTCGGTGTTGACGCAATCAATGCGCAAAAGGTAGAAGATCTTTCAGACACAGCAAGAATGGCGCGCGACATTTCAAACGGTTTTTCGGGTGGAATAAATAACTTAAACAAAGCCCAGCAAGAAGCTGAAGATGCGTTTGAAACTCTCGCATCGGGCGGCGATATCAGTGTTCACGATGTTATGATTGCTTCGCAAAAGTCGAGTTTGTCAATGCAAATGGCAATCCAGCTTAGAAACCAGATGATAAACGCTTATAACGAATTCAAGAACATACGGGTGTAAGAAAATAAAACTTAACAAATTGGAAAAACAACGGAAAACAAGCTATGCTGTTGACAGGTAGGATAATATGAACGAATATGTAAAATTAATTATAGATGACATTAAAAAACTTTGGGAAAACCTTGATCTTAACCAGAAATTTTCCCTTACAGCGCTTGTCTTAGTTGGTGTTGTTGCTGCAGTATTTTTTATTATGAAATCGACCGAACCAAACTGGACCATTCTTTACTCTGACTTGATTGAAACAGATGTTGCGGCGATCACCGAAAGTCTAAAAAAATCAGGCTATGCTTATAAAATTTCAGATGACAAGAAAGCAATTTTGGTTCCTTCGGACAAAAAAGAAGAACTGAGAATGTTTGTTGCAGAAAACAGCCTCATTCAAGATTCTTCACCGGGTTTTGAACTTTTGGATAACTTGCAATTAGGTTCAACCGATTTTAAAAATCAATTGACAAAACAAAGAATCTTTCAAGGAGAACTTACCCGTTCAATCGAGAAAATAAGCGGCATTTCAAAAGCACGCGTGCAATTGGCGGAACCCGAGCGTTCGGTTTTTTCTGATGAAGATGAAGAGCCTTCAGCAAGCGTGGTTTTAATTTTGGAGCCCGGCTATCGTATGAAAGCCGCGCAAGTTACTGCGATTAAAAATTTAGGAGCATATAGCGTTCCGCGTCTTTCTGCTGAAAAAGTTTTTCTAACCGACCAATATGGAAATATGCTCTCTGAAGATGTTTCCAAAAATTCAAGC
>JAVBQM010000105.1:0-3331 GCA_031549065.1 Candidatus Gastranaerophilales bacterium
AATAAAATTGATTGTTCAAACAAAGAGTGCAAGTTCTCAAAACCAATGCCCGATGAAGAATAGGGGGTTAAATGGAATACAAGCTGGGGATTATAGGTCACCCGATAGGCCACTCGCTTTCGCCTGTTATTCAGGCTGCAGCGTTTAAATCAACCGGGTTAAATGGTACGTATGAAATTCTTGAAACGTGCCCCGAGGATTTAATTTCGCGTATTAAAACCCTTAAAACACAAGGCTTTCACGGTTTCAACGTAACGATTCCGCATAAAGTTCCCATAACACTTTTTTTAAGTGGTTTTGATGAAATGGCAAACCTTGCGGGTTCTGTTAATACCGTTAAAATTATGGAAGACAAGACCTTGTGGGGCTACAATACTGATATTCACGGGTTTTTGAGCGCTATTCCGAAAGAATTTGATTTGAAAGGCGCTTCTGTAGCGGTTTTAGGAACAGGCGGAGCTTCAAGGGCAATTTGCACAGCATTTTCCACTCTTGGAGTTAAAAGGGCAGACCTTTATTCAAGAAATATAGCCGATTCTCATCAAAATGTCGAAATTTTGCGCAACAAATTTAAAAATGTTGATTTTAAGCTTATTCAAAGCGAGACACTTGAAACTCTTACGCCTTATAAAATGGTCGTAAACACCACCCCTTTAGGAATGAGGGGTAAATTTGAAGGAATTTCGCCGCTAAACGATGAAATCATAACCACTCTTGATAATGAGGCGATAATCTATGATATTGTTTATAATCCGCTTAAAACCGAACTCATAAAAGGAGCAATTCGCCATAATAAAAAATATATTGGCGGACTTGATATGCTTATATATCAGGGTGCAAAGGCATTTGAAATATGGACAGGCGCAACGCCTGATTTTGATAAGATGAAAATAGCGGCACTTGAGAACTTGGTTTAATTATTCCTCATTAGCACTATCATCACTTCCGGCAGCAACTTTTTTTTCTGCTTTAAGCTCTTTATTTTTCGCGTCCATAGCTTCTACTTCAGCAGTAACAGCTTTTTTCACTTCTTGTAATACTTCAATAACCTGGCTCGGTGCTACTCCTTCTTCGGTGCCTATCATTTCTTTTGCCTTAAGTAATTGCTCATGCATTTTCTTGCGGGTGTCGGCCATAGTTTTTTGTAAGTCTAAAAGATTAATATTCGTATTGTAGTGCGGTTTGGGTTTCAAATTACTACCCATTTCCATATATTCAATTGCCCAAGTAAGGGTTTTAACCAGCCAGAACTGCGCAAATTTATTCTGGAAGAATAAATATTCGTCATAATCTTCGCCTTTGGTTTGGCGTTGTTCGTGGACTTTTTCCATTATTTTAAGTGCTGAAATCATTCCATCAACTCTTTCTGTCATTGAATTTGTAAATCTGTAAGATGTTTCAGCGCCTTGCTTTTCATATGCTTTTATATGATGGTTTTGAAGTTTTATTTTTTCATACTCAAAATCCATTACTTCTTTTGTGGGTTCGGCCAAAAAGGTTGCTTCAGATGTTTCATACATAGCTAATTCCATATACGAATTCTTTGCATTACTTGGAACGAGAAACGCGCTTTTTGTGCCGTTTAGTCTGAGACCAGCCTTCTCAAAAAGATACGCAGCTCTTTTTTGGTGGTATTGCGATTTTGCTGTCAAATAGAGCTCAAAATAATCCTGTGGATTTGGATAATTGTAAATTCCGTTCGGAAGCATGGCCGTAGTTCTCATAAAATCTTCAAAACTATCCCCATTAAACCCTTCCGGCTTCTTTCCTGCGCCGTGCAAATACGCAAGTCCATCTACAGTGTCCATCAAAACTTTTGATTCATAGTCTTGCAAGTTGGAAGGCATCATAAAGGAAGGCGTATTCCAAACTTTGTTTAAAGGGTCACCAAATATTTCTGCACTTTCGTAATTTTGTACGGCGACAACCTCCTTGCCTCTTGTGACACTCCCGTAGGTGGTAGAAAGATTATTATGATAAATACCCGCCTTATCAAGTTCGAACATTGTGTTCATAAAGGCCGGGTAGTCTTGAATTCTCAAAAAGTTTGCAAAATCCCTGCCAAAAAGCCCGTAGTACCTGTCCGGGAATATAAGATCCGCTTTGGGCACTTGCGTGAATAAATAAAGAGTGCCATCCTTTTGAACTTTTGCTAAAAATTTCTCAGAAGTTTTTAGATCTTCGGGCACTTTCTTTAAAATCTTGATTTCTTTGGAAAAATCTCCACTGCCAGTCTGCTTTTTTGCTATAATACCTTCGCTTCTATACATTTCAAAAGAATCAGAATCAGACTCAGATCTTAACGCATAGTTTAGCTTTCCCGTTTCAATATCATTTAAAACAGCTTTTATTTTTTCTTCATCAGCCTCAGTGAAACCTTTTGCTTTTTCGAGAAACGCAAGATCGGAACCACCCTTGAATGATACGGTGTCTGTAATTAAAGTTTTTAATATAGGTGCTACATAGTTTCTTTGAGCGTTTGTTGCCACAGAAGCGGGGTTGGATTGTTTTTGTCCATAAAGCAGGCGCGTTAATGCTAAGTTCACGGCCGATATCCTTTCTCTAGTATAATCATTCATTATAAAACTTGTGAAAATAAAAATTTGCGATTTGCGCTAAAATAGACAATTTACGTTTTTCTTATATAATTGAAATTGTAAATCACGTGTTAGACTAACGAATGAACTGTCCGAAATGTAAAACCGAAATTGACTCTAAAGAGACTGTTTGCCCTAACTGTAAAGTCAAGCTGAGTATAACTTGCCCGAGGTGTGCCACACTTGGACGCGTTGGGAATTCTTCGTGCAAAAAATGCGGTTTTGTTTTTGTAAAATTTTGCGATGCTTGCGGTTGTGCCAATTATGTCAGTGCAAAACAGTGTCGGAAATGCTTTTTTGAATTTGCCGAGACCGCACCGCCACCAACTGTAAACGCGCAGACTGTGGCAGCTGAACCGTCGCCCATTGCTCCGCCTCCCGCGCCTTCTTTTGTAAGTCCGCCGCCACAAGACCCCACTCAAAAACTCATTGTTTTTATTGACTTTTTGACGCTTGAGAATGTTTTAAATAAATATAAAGATGAAGAATTCAAACAAAAAGTTGTTTTAAACATAAAAACTTCAATCAAACTTGGTTTTAGCGCAAATGCGGAATTTATCGAGCCAAGATATGCTGTTTTTAAATTGAATTATACAAGAAATTTCCCGCTGCTTAAAAGAATAGAGGGTTTTGAACGTGAATTTAGCAAATTTAACAATATTTTGCATGAAACGCTCGGCTCTGATGTTGTCTTTAAATATGCAATTTTAACGGAAAACGAGAAGGCCGAAATA
>JAVBQM010000126.1:0-15920 GCA_031549065.1 Candidatus Gastranaerophilales bacterium
ATTTTGAATTAAGTGAAAACCTTTTGTGAGTTCGGTATTGCGGGTCTTGGACTTCGGTTGCGTGGACTTCTATAAAATCCAGAATTCTTTTAATCCGTGCCAAATCATAGAATTTTAAATCGTCTTTTAAATAATTATAAAGCAATTTTAATTTCATGGAGCGATTTAGGGCCAAAAACTTTTGAGTATCGATTTTGGTACCCCAGGATGTTTCTTCGAAGACTTCTTCTTTCTCGCGCGCAATTGCGCGCTCGATAATTTTACACTCATTTTGCGCCACCTCAATCAAGTTTTCAATATTATCAAGATAGTTCGGGTTAATTTCGGCAAATTTCGGTAAAATTTCATGGCGAAGAAAGTTTCTTTTATGAGTAACATCGGAATTTGAAGCATCTTCACGGTAGGTCAGGTTATGACGCTCAAGATATTCTTCAATCTCGTCGCGCGTAACTCCTAATAATGGCCTTACGATTTTGCCGCGCCTTTCCGGGATTGATTTCAACCCTTCAACACCCGTGCCCCTGATTAAACGGTAAATAAGGGTTTCAATATTGTCGTTCTTATTATGGGCAAGAAAAAGCAAATCCGCATTAAATTTTTCTAAACATTTATCAAAAAATTTATAGCGCGCATCACGAGCGGTAGTCTCAGTTCTGGCATAGCCCACGCTCAGGGCTTCACTATAAAATTCCACCCCAAGTTCAGCGCAAAAATCGCGTACAAAATCTTCATCTGCGTCAGACACTTCGCCCCGCCAGCAATGGTTTAAGTGGATTGCAATAATGCGTGAATTGCTTGGTAAAAGAGAATGCAGCAAACAAACACTGTCCGCTCCGCCGGAGATTCCGACCAGAACAGTTTTAGCGCCCGCTAAAGCCTCTTGAGTGGCTTTAGCAATCGGGCAAGTCACCATTAACCTCGGCAATATCGGCACCGTCAAGTTCAAAAGTTCTGCAAAGTGCGATAAGTGCTTTATCGGACTCTTTTTGGTCAACAAGACAGCTAATTTTGATTTCACTTGTAGAAATCATTTTTATGTTGATGTTTTCTCTTGCAAGTGTGCTGAACATATCCGCCGCAATACCGGGCCTGTCAATCATTCCGGCGCCAACAATCGAAACTTTTGAAATATCGGTATCTGTCAAAATATTAGCCTGACCTATAAGTTCGGTAATTTTTCCTTTTAAGTTTTCAAATTTAGTCAAATCATTCTTGTCGATTGTGAAAGCGATATCGTTTGTATTATTGTTGTTGCGCGCATAAGATTGAATAATCATATCAACACTCAAATCGTTATCCGCTAATAGTCTGAAAAGTCTTGCGGCGTTTCCGGGCCTATCTGGTACATCACCGATAACCACACGAACTTGCGAATTGTCGCGTGCAGCGCCCGTAACAGCTTTATGTACTTCCATATCGTCCACTCCTATAATTAATGTTCCTAAATTATCAAGCTTAAAAGCGCTTCTAACACGCATTGGCACGTTAAACTGCTTCGCCGTTTCAACAGAGCGTGGATGTAAAACATTCGCCCCAACACGAGCCAATTCAAGCATTTCTTCGTATGAAATTTCTTTCAAGAATTTCGCAGTAGGTATAACGCGCGGGTCTGCTGTGTAAACACCTTCAACGTCAGTGTATATATCGCAACGCTCGGCTTTAAGCCCTGCGGCAAGAGCAACTGCGGAGGTATCTGAACCGCCGCGGCCCAAAGTTGTGATTTCAGCATCATGGGTAACACCTTGGAAACCGGCAACTATAACGATTTTACCTTCATTAAGATATCCTTCGATTCTTGAAGTTTTAATGTCCAAAATGCGTGCTTTTGAGTGCGCTTCTTCTGTTATAATGCCTGCTTGCCAGCCATTCAAACTAATTGCATCATGGCCTTCTTCTTGAATTGCCATTGCAAGCAAAGCAATCGAAACCTGCTCGCCTGTTGAAAGGAGCATATCCATTTCACGATTCGAGGGCATCGGGGTAATTTCGCCTGCAAGCTTAATAAGCATATCTGTTGTATGGCCCATAGCCGAAACTACTGTTACAACTGAATTTCCTTTTAATTTCTCTTTGATTATGGCACGTGCAACGTTTTTAATTTTTTCACTGTCTGAAACCGACGTGCCGCCAAATTTTTGCACTATAATTGGCATTTCTTGTCCCTTACCTCGTTGTTAATTCTTTCTCTCTCGGCCACTACCCAAGCTTCATTAGGATATAGCGTGATAATTTTACCACAAATATCATCCACGGTACAAGCTAAATATTCGCTTTTTTCCTCATTAAACATATTGATGTAGCACAGAAGCTTGATTGTAAGGAAATTACGGTCTTCTCCGTGTGTATTTTCCCAATTCATTAAAACACCAAGCGCTTCTTTTGGTTTACCTAACTTAACCATACACTCAACACGCCCGAATGCAGCGATGGCAAAAGTGTTGTCAAGCTTGTATGCTTCTTCAAATTTTTCTTTGGCATCTGAAAAATCGCCATTTTTAAGGAGTATCATGCCGTACATAAAATTAAGATGAGGATTTTGCTTATCGATAAGCCAAGCGGAGCGGATTTTCCTTATGGCAAGTTTGCCTTCGCCCATAGTGGAATAAAGATTTGCAAGGTTAACGCGGGCATCAGTGTTTTCCGGGTTATATTCAATATTTTTTTCATAAAATTTGATAGCATTTTTGCTGTCGCCCTTGGCTTCGTACACTTGTGCAAGATTAAAATACATATAGTAAGTATCACCGTCTGAGGAAATCGCTTTTTTATAGCAATCTATAGCATCATCAAAACGAGCTTCCTCGTAATTAAGCATGCCTAAATTATAAAGCGCATTAGTGTTCTCGGGGTTTAGTTCGATTGTTTTTTCAAGCGCTTCGCGCGCCTGTGGTTTTTTGCCTGTTCTTAAATAAGAAAGGGAAAGACCATGGTATGGCAAAAAGTTTTCCGGTTCAGCTTTTTGAGCCTCTTTAAATTTTTCAATCGCTTCTTCATATTTGTTAAATATTTGAAGCGATTTTCCCCAGGAATAATAAAAATTCATTGACGTGATACCCAGTTTTTGAGCACGCCTGTAAGCCTTTTCGCAATTTTCTTCGTCATTTTCTTTGGCATAATTTTGCGCAATTATAAGATAACAATCGATATTATCAGGCTGTAAAGCGAGGGTTTTTTCGCAATAGCTTATCGCCGTTTTTGATTCACCAAGGTTATGGTAACAAACCGCCAAATATTTTAACACATCCGGGTCAAAGGGCTTTAGACGGATGAGGATATTGAATTTTTCGATTGCCAATTTAAAATCAAAAAGTTCTGTGAGTAAAACTCCCCATAAATAAAGGGTTTTAGGGTTTGAAGGGTTAAGCCTGTCCGCTTTTTCAAAATTTTTCAAAGCATCAATTTTTCTGTTCATTTTCGCCAAAGAAACAGCGTAACTCACATAAACTTGCGAGTTGCGGGGGTCCAGCGTGACTGCCTTTTCAAACATTTTTTGTGCAAAACTATAATTTTCAATTTCAACATAGGCACCTGCCAAAAGTGAATAGGCGCGGGCATTGCGCCTATCGAGCCTGATTGCTTTCTGAAAATTGTCAATAGCTTCCTCAAATTGCCCTTTGCGCGTCTTTAAAATCCCAATACTTATGTAGGGTTCGGGGTTTGAATAGGCCATGTCTGCGCCTTGGGCAAATTTTTCAAGGGCTTCTTCTTCTTGTCCCGACTCTAAAAGATGCAAACCCCAGTTTGTATAGGCAAAAGCCGGCATAACAATATTTTTGGCATTGCTTTTATATTTGTTGACATAACTATCAAGGCTACCGACCTTATCAAATATTTCGGGCAACCACGCAAACATTTTTTTCAATTTTTGGAATTTTTTAGCCATCTTCGTATACTAAAATATCGTCACTGCCTTTGTCTTCCGGTGCAACTTCAGGGTAAATTAAGGTGTCTACAACTTCTCTAAAAGCTCCGTCGCCACCTGTTGCCCGTGTAACTTGTATGCCTTCAAGGCACTTCACATAAGGATTCGCATTTGGTGGAGCAATTTTAAAATCAACACAATCAAAAGCGGAAATATCGTTCACATCATCGCCCAAATACACAACTTCATTGGATTTTAGGCCGTATTTCAACATAAGTTTTTCTAATACTTCGCCTTTGTTTCTAATACCTTTATAGATTTCCGTGATGCCGAATTTTTTGTAAAAATAATCAAGAATATTAGAGGTTTCGCCTGAAATTATCGCAATCTGGTAGCCGTTTTTAAGCGCCAGAGAAACGCCCATAATGTCTTTAAAGCTGATTTTTTTCTGGTAGTTAAAATTTTCATCGACATACATTTGCCCGTTTGTAAAAACACCGTCAAAGTCACTTGCAATAAGCTTTATGGATGGCAACAGCTTTAATTCAGAGCTACATTGCATTTGCGCCCACCCTTCTGAGTTTTTTAATTATAGGAACTTCGGACTCATAAACCTTTTTCACGCCATCTCCTTGAAGGGTGGATATTTGTCTTATATCTCGCACCATTCTTCTGAGGCCTTCCGGCTCTAGGCTTGCAGCCTGGTCTGACCCCCAAAGGGCTCTATCAAGTGTGATATGGCGTTCAACCGAAACAGCACCGTAAGCCGCTGCCAAAACCGAAGGCAAAACGCCTTTTTCATGACCAGAATAGCCTATGGGGCAATTAAAAGCATCTTTCAAAGTTTGAAGCGCTTTAAGGTTTATTTCGGAATTATCCACAGGATAAGTTGATGTGCAATGGTACAAAATTGTATTTTCCAGCCCCAAAATTTCAAGCGCGTGGGCAATTTCTGCCATTGTGCTCATTCCTGTAGAAAGTAGAATTGGCTTGCCTTTTGATTTTGTATATCTCAGAAGGCTATCATCCGTTAAGCAAGCGGAAGAAATTTTATAAGCAGGCGGGTCAAAACGATCTATAAAATCAACAGAAGCTTCGTCCCAACAGCTTGCAAACCAAGCAATGTCAAGCTCTTTGCAGTATTTATCAATTTCTGTGTACTCTTTTTCGCCAAATTCAAGTCCGCGCTTTAAATCGCCGTTTGTTTCGCCAAATACGCTCTGACGAGGCATTTTAAGTTCTTCTTGAGTGTAAACAACATACACAGTTCTTTTTTGGAATTTAACAGCATCGCAACCCGAGTCTTTGGCAAGCTTAATTAATTCTTTCGCTAATTCAATGTCACCATTGTGGTTAATGCCGACTTCAGCGATAATATAACAATTTTCACCCTCTCCTACAAGGTTTTTGCCGATTTTAACTTTTTCCAATTTTAATCTCCTCAGGCGCAAGCGCAGTAACATCTTTCTTTGAAAATTCCTTCAAGAGCGTGATATTAGTGGGGGTTGACCCCAAAACCAGATATGTCTCATTAATTTCTACCACATGCAGGCATTTTCCCTGGCCCAGAGTAGTGCCTGACAGCACCCTGAACTCGTTTTTACCTTCCGGAATATCACCCTTATTGATTTTAGAATTGAATTTGATAAGTTTTTGATAGAAATAACTTGTCGCATAGATAAGCACAAGAACAATTATTAGCGAACAAATAACCCCGAAAACGTTGGGCTCATAGGCATGTTGATTAAGCGAAGACGCAACTTCTTCTGAAATATAGGACGATGTTCCCGTCGCCGTTTCTGCCGCCGCTAACAAAATGCTGTTCATTCCCTGCTCCAATTTAAATTTGCCTTAATAATATCCGAAATGCCGGGTACATAGGAAAGTTTGCCTATAACAGCGCCGAAAGAAAGGTAAAATATTAAAACAAAAACTATCCCGTACAAAATTGAAAAATTAAGAGGGGGCAGATAAATAGGAGTTTGGACAAGCAACACGAATAATTTTTCAACATAAGGTCCCAAAAAAGGTACTTTATATAAAAGAATGAACGCATATTCAAACACTTTACTCAAAACCGTGAGCAAAAGACCCAAAAAAATCGATTGGTAAATGTGGAATGCGGTAAAATTTTTCAATCTGCCCTTTGTAAAATAAATAACCAAGAGCCAGACAAACCCCGCCATACCAAAGGTGATATAAGTAAAAACACTTACGCAGCGATCCAAAATACCCGCTTCACACTTGGTCATTTCGCCCCTTCCTGCTAATCAATTCGCTTACAATTTCAAGATAAACAAGTATTGTTTCTTCATTATTGGGCTCTTCTTCAAGCGCAAGCCTGTAATGTTTAACCGCATTTTCGGGTTCATCAAGTAAAACATGGGCGTTTGCGGTAAAGACATTGAGTTTTGCTTTATTCTCGGAAATGTTAAGGGCGCTTTTATAAAGCTCGATTGCCTCTCTGCAGCGATTTTCACTGATTAGAAGGTTGCCGAGAAGCGTGTATGCGTTTGGTTTTTCAGGTGAAAGCGAAATAGCATAAGAGTAAGCTTCCCGCGCTTTTTCATAATTTTTCTCATCGCTGTAAGCCATTGCGCGACAAACCCAGGCAGGATAGTAGTTTGGAGAAATTTTTATTGATTGTTCAAAACATTGGTGTGCTCGTTCAAAATTTTCAACAGCCGCACAAGAGTTTGCAAGGCACAGCCAAGTTTTCTCATCTTCCGGGTCAATTTTTGCCGCTTGTTCATAGAGTTCGATTGCACGTGCATGGATACCCATTTTTTGATAAACATTTGCCAGATTGACATAATTTTCAGCATTATCGGGCGCTATTTCAAGGGCGCGCTCATAGCTTTCACATGCCTTTATTAAATTGTGGTTGTCCTGGTATAAAATTCCAATGGCAGTGTGCACTTGAGGGTTTAGAGGGTTTAGAGAAAGCGCTTTTTCATAATTTGTAATTGCGTCCTTGAAATTTCCTACTTCAGCGTAAACATTGCCTAAATTAAGATATATTACGAAATTTTCAGGCTCCAAAACCAAAGCACGCTGATAATTTTGAAGCGCTGTGTCATAATTTTTTTTATAAAAATGAATACTTCCTGAGTTAATGAGAGCTTGAACATCTTTAGGAAAGTCAATCAAAAGTCTTTCATAAACACCCAAAGCCCCGTTATAATCCGATTTGTCGAGATAACGGTTTGCTTCTTCTATTAAATTTTCTCTGCGTTTATCCATTTTTTGTATTATATACCGTTGTGTTTTCAAAAATAAATCTGCTTTGAGCAAGCGCAAGGTTTTTAAGCGAGCATATACCTTTATCCCTTGTTAACACACCAAGCGCCTTGAGTCTGTTCACCACAAGTTCGTTTAGTTCGTCAGAACTTATATACAGAGCGCACTCATCACTACACTCCTCGAATTGAAACGGGCACTTCCTCATATAAACCTCATACAAAGTATTATACAACAAATTGTGTTAATATAAAAATTATGAAGAACGGTCCGAAAAAAGTAATACAGGTTAACAAAAAAGCCTATCATAACTTCAACATTTGTGAAAAATTTGTTGCGGGAATTGTGCTTATGGGGACTGAAATTAAATCAATCCGCACTGGCGGTTTAAATTTTAAAGACAGTTACGCGAGAATCGAAAAAGGTGAAATGTGGCTATATAATTGCCATATAAGCCCTTATGAACAAGGAAACCGCTTCAACCACGAGGCCGAGCGACCCAGAAAGCTTCTTTTAAATAAACGTGAAATTATGAAAATTATAGGGCAAGTCAAACAAGAAAATTATTCCATTATTCCACTTGAAATGTTTCTTTCGCGTGGATTTGCGAAGGTTGAAATTGGCTTGGGCAAAGGTAAAAAATTGCACGATAAAAGGGAAACCCTTAAAAAGAAAGATGTTGCGCGCTCAATTGCCCGAGGCGAGTAATTAGTGGTAGAATAGACTAAAAGTTCTAAGGAGAATAAGATGGATACCGCTTCTTTACAGGCAATTTTGTCAATGAGAGTCGCAATGGCGATTTTATTCGGGTTTATGCTGGGTTTTGAGCGCGAAGTTACCGGTAAAATCGCAGGGCTTCGCACACATATTCTTGTTTGCACAGGTTCAGCCGTATTCACGCTTCTTTCTATATATGGCTTTAAATACATAACAGCCGAAGGTACAGTTGGTGTAAATGACCCCGCAAGGATTGCCGCCCAAATTATCACAGGTATCGGCTTCATAGGTGCCGGAACGGTTATGAGACAAGGAACAAATGTTTCCGGTATAACAACCGCTGCAACACTCTGGATAAGCGCAGCAATAGGTATGGCCTGCGGCTGCGGAATGTTTTTCCTTGCCGGAATTGCAACAATATCAACACTTGTAATTTTAATTCTAATCAGGCGTTTTGAGCGCAAGTTCTTATTAAATAGAATCTTTAATTTAAGGCATGTGGAAATTTCTTTTTCTTGTTCGACAGAACGTATCGATGAAATTCATAGAATAATAGAGAAGAATTTTTCAACAATAGAACGTATCAAGAAAAAACCGCGCGATGATAACAGAATTTCAGTGAAACTCAATGTGGCTACAAAGGAAACTGTTTGCGTTATTAACCAAATTTTTAGCAAAATAGAGGATTTGAGTTCACTTGAAATTCTCGAAGTACACGAATGAAAAGAACAAAAATAAACAAAAAAGAACGAAACAGAAAAAGTTTAATAGAATATATTAAAACAGTTGCTTTCACATTGCTTATGATAGCAATTTTAGTCGGCATTGTTGTTTATGATGCGGCCGCTGCGGCTAAAATAAGAATGAGCAGTATTATGGAGCAAATAATAGGTAATTTTAGATCTCAAACTATTAACGATTTAAAAGAACAAGAGCGCCTCTATCCTAATGATTATCGGATAAATATGAAACTCGCAGCCACTTATGAAGAAATAAACGAGTTTTTTAAATCTGAAGAAGAGTATAAAAAAGCCCTGTTTAAAAGCCCGAGAAATTCCGGCGTGCTTTATCGTTACGCGCTTTTTTGTGTCTCGCAAGGGAGGTTTGACGAAGGTATTGTCTTAATAGAAAATATATCAGATTCCCCAAGCAAAGACACCATCAACAAAAAATTTACATTTTATCAATACGCAGGCGACAAACTTTCTGAAAAAGGCGATTACTGGAACGCGGTGAAAATTTATTTAATCGCAGCAAAATACGGCAAGATTTTAGGCGGGATGAGAGAATATCAGCTTAAAAGAAGTCTGATTAATGCAGCTATGTTGAGCGCCGATGAAGAAATCCAAAACAACAACACAGAACAAGCAAAGCTTGTTCTTGAAGGGGTACTAAAATATTATGACAGCCCTGAGGCAAGATATAAACTGGCTTTGATTGATCTAAACACAGATCCCCAAAAAGCAGTCGGCATTATGTTGAATTTAATGGAAACCGACCCGCAGCTTATTAATTATAATCTTCTTTATTCAACGCTGAAAAATCTTTCTGAAGAAACAACCGATGAAAGCGAGCGAGCATATTACAACTTAAAAATGGACAAAGTGAAGGCTTCCGCCATACAAAATGTACTTTACAGCAATGAATTTAAAATTGAAAACCCCAGAATTATAGACACCAAAGGCACTTTCGGTAAGAAGATCATGAGTTTCGACATTAGGAATGTTTCAGGTAATAAAATCGACTATCTGGACTTACAGGTAGTGATAAAATTCCAAAACACCAAGCCAATCACCAGGGAAACTAACACCGTTATTGACGAAGAAAACGAAGGTTCCGCCAGCGTTATGATTAACAACTGGGAGCATATGGAACAATATTATGGTGACAGCGCAAATGCTAAAGTGGAAATTTACGGAAGGAAAAATGCCCGTTTTGACTGGGTTTTGCTGGACAAGTTTGACTCCCCCATTATAAAACCTTAAATGCAATCGTAAAGTTTTGTAACAAAAGTATATATTTAGTATATAAATAGTCAATATTTTTGACTATTTATTCTTTATATAGATACAAGAGCAGATAAGAGGTAATACAAAATGGCAGAAGCTAAACCATCAGTTATTTTCAACACACCGACAGACAACTTTTTCATTAAATCAGTTGCTTCAAAAGAATACCAAGAATCAACAGCAAGATTACAAGCTGCCACAAGACCTCCTGTTAAAAAAGTTTACAGAGACTTACACAAAATGCTTGAAGAATGTTACTTCGTAGGTTCATTAAAATACGGAAACAACTTTATAGTGTAAGATTTTTCAATTCTTAAACAGTATAGGGCGAGAAGCCGCAAGACGGGCACGTCCTATACTTTCTAATATACACTTATTACTGCTTATGATTCGGATGTTTGGTTTTCTAAACATCTTTTTTTTGCATAAATTTTGTATAAAGGATTGTGTTGAGCGGCACAGGCGGGGTAACACCGGACTATTTTATCAACGAAACGCCGGTCATTTCCTCTGGTTTGGGAATATTCAAAAGCTCAAGCACAGTAGGAGCAATGTCAGAAAGTGCGCCGCCGTCTTTAAGATTATAATGTTTATCTGAAATTATAATGAAGGGCACTTGGTTTGTGGTATGCGCCGTTTGGGGCTCATGGGTTTTTTCATTAAACATCCATTCGGCATTCCCATGGTCAGCCGTTAAAATCATCTCGACTCCATTGGCAAGTGCTTTTTTATAGATTTTACCCACACATTCATCCACTGTCTCACAAGCCTTAACTGCCGCTTCCATAATACCAGTGTGGCCCACCATATCAGGGTTTGCAAAGTTTACTAAGATGAAACCGTAATCAGGACAATCAAGCGCTTCAAGAACTTTTTCACAGACTTCAGGCGCACTCATTTCGGGCTGCAAATCATACGTTGCAACTTTCGGTGAAGCAACCAGGCAACGTGTTTCAAGCTTGTTTGGAATCTCTTCGCCACCGTTAAAAAAGAAAGTCACATGGGCATATTTTTCTGTTTCCGCAGTTCTAAATTGTTTAATATTATGACTATCAAGAACCTCGCCCAAGATATTTGTTAATTTCTGAGGTTTAAAGGCAACGGCGAGCGGATAAGTTTCATTATATTGAGTCATGCAAACAAAATAAAGGTTTTGAGGAACTTTCTCGCGCTCAAAACCGTCAAAATCTTTTAACCCGACTGCCGCAGCCGCTTCGCGGGCTCTGTCGGGTCTAAAATTAAAGAAAATCACAGCGTCATTGTCGCCAATCCTTTTATCATTAGCACCGCCAGTGATTGCAGGCACGACAAATTCATCGGTTTTTTCATCAGCATAAGAATTGTGCAGCGCCTCAATTGCGTTTGGAGCCGTATTTCCAATACCTGATGTAAGGCAATCATAGCCTTTTTGAACACGCTCCCAGCGTTTGTCACGGTCCATAATCCAATAGCGGCCCATAATTGAAGCTATTTGAGGAAGCCCGTATTGCACAAGTTCATCTTCAATTTCTTTTAAATAAATTTCGGCCGATTTTGGCGCAGTATCGCGCCCGTCAAGGAAAGCGTGGACATAGACATTTTTCAAACCTTTATCAGCGGCAAGTTTTATAAGCGCTTTTAAGTGTTCCAAGGAGCTGTGAACACCGCCATTTGAACAAAGGCCCATAAGGTGAAGTGCGCTGTTGTTTTTCTGAACATGCGCAACGGCGTTTAAAAATTCTTGGTTTTCAAAAAAATCACCGTCAGAAATTGATTTATTTATGCGCGTCAATTCTTGATATACGACTCTTCCCGCGCCAATGTTTAAGTGTCCTACCTCTGAATTACCCATTTGCCCTTCCGGAAGGCCCACGCTTAAACCATCTGCGCTAATTTTTACAAATGATTGGTCTTTCACCAGGTTATCATAATTTGGAGTGTTGGCCTTTTGTATAGCGTCATCTTCGTGGGTTTTTGAAATACCCCAACCGTCTAAAATGCATAATAGGACTCGTTTGCTCATAATTAAATATTCTCCTCAATACAAATTTACCACAAACAGTGTTAAAATATTACTGCGCTAATGTTTAAAAAATAAATCTTTAGATGGATACATTTTTTTGATAATTATTGCATACTAAACGTATAGTTGACTAACTTGGGGAAGAAGTAAGTAAATGCTGGATAGAATCGGCCAGAACGAGCAAAATAAAGAGATTTTAACACAAGGCAGCGCTCTTGAAAGGATTCAAACAGGAAAAAGCAATCCGTATTCTGCCATTGACAGAGGGCTTTTAATTGATGAAAGCAGCATTTCAAATGACGCAATTGCACTTTGGGAGCGCGAAAACGACACCCGTCGTTTCGTTCAATTTGTTTTAGCGGACCCCGAAGAAGACAAAGCAGCCGAAGAGTTGGTTAAAAAACAAGGATTAGACAAAGTTTTGTCTGTTGATGATGATGAGACCCTATTTGAGCTTTTAAATAACGATCAATTTTTGAAAGATTTAGCTTTGTGAACAATGAACGTGAAACCGTTGCAAATTCGCGCTTTTGCGTATTTTCAAAGCTGCGCAGGTTTTTCTATACCAAAATATTAAGGCGAAAATATTATCGAAGCGGCAAATGCAATTGCTGCGGGCGCTGTTGTGAAAAAATTTATGTCAAACACGGCAAAGGCGGCGTAATTAAAGATGAAAAACTTTTTGAGCGGCTGAAACTCTTGCATAGCTTCTATGATGACCTTATGTGCCTAGGACGCGACGAACTCGGGTTAGTTTTTTCTTGCACCAATCTTGACCCCGAAACGCGCAAATGCAAAAAACACAAGAGCCGTGCAAAAATTTGCCGCGACTACCCGCAAGAAGAACTTTTTTTACTTGGAGGCGGTATGGGCGAAAATTGCGGCTATAAATTTACCCCTATTGTCAGCTTTGACGAGGTTCTTTCAAAGATTGAAAAGTGCCGCCGTTAAATGCGCTCTGCCGGTTGCGCGTTGACATTAATCACAGCAAGGGCAAACCAGAAAAGCATTTGCACTTGCGGGCGATAGAAAATTGTGTCGATAAGGCCATGGGTCATAAGCAGTGCAATCAGCATTAACATTGAAAAAACAAGAAGTTTTGTTTTTTGAGGGGCTTCTGTTTTAAAAAAACAAATAGCACGATAGAGGGCAATAAATAAAATTGCAGAAAATGAAATAAGCCCCAAAAGCCCTGTTTCTACTGCAATTTCAAGGGGAACAGAATAAGTTCCGAGCGCGTCAAAGCCTGTCCGCATATAAAGGCCATAAATTTCACGAAAGTTTTGGTTACCAAGGCCGACACCAAAAATCGGATTATCTAAAAACATTGCCCAGCTTGACTGGTAGACATTCATTCTAAAGGCAATCGAGCTATCTTCCCTGAAAGCAAAAATTGAAAAAATACGCTTTAAAACAGCCGGGTTTGTGAATAAAAATACCAAAAACCCGCCAAAAGCAACGATTATAGCGTTTTTCCAGCGTTTTTTTAAATTTGAAAAACCGCCGTAACGGGCGTTAATATGTTGAATTGCCCAACCCCCGCAAAGAGTGAAAAAAGCCAATATGCCTATATAAGCACCGCGGCAGCCTGTATAGATTAAGGTCAGCAAGTTTAAAAATATCAGACCGACAAAAATAAGGGCCCGCTTTGTGTGCTTGTTTGTTAAATTTAGCGTAAAAAAGTAGAATAAAAACGCAAGCGCAGGTAAAATATAGCCCGCAAGAAGGTTGGGGTTAAAGGGCTTAAGGGTGCCATAGGAGCGCGAAATAATTTCTGTTGTGTCCAAATTTGAAGTGTCCTGCCAGCCTGAAATTTCAGCTACGCCGCCAAAATTTTGCAAAATTCCGACCACACTTTCAAAGGAAACTAAAAGCGCCACAAGAGCAAGTATTGCCCATATTTTAGACTTATTTTCACGAAGCCAGTGGGTCAAACAAAAATAAAATGCTATATAAATTAAAACTTTTAAAAAGCCGTGAAAGCTCGCCCAGAAAAGGGTTGAGCCCATAAGACTTAAAATTGAAACCGCGTAAAACAAAGCAATTGAAGCATCAAGCGGCGTCATAGAAAGTTTTTCGCCTTTTTTAATAAAAAGTTTCAACGATACAAGTAAGATAAAAAGAATCGCAAAAAAACCTATACCGCCCGTGGAAAGGAAGGGAGCAGAGGCAAAAACCGCCAAAAGGGCCAAAAAAATAAGTTTGTCGATGTGCACAAAAACCAAGCTCTTTGAAATTGTATCGGCAATTTTTGTACCTTGCGTAAATTCAAAAAACCTGTTTTTATGCTCCAAAAGAAAACTATCGATATTACTCGCACGAAGAAATTTAGTGAACATCTTGATTTTCTTGCACCTGTTTTGAAATGTCGCTATTTGATTCTTTTGAAGGCTGGCTTACAATTGTGATGTTTGTAACAACGCCGGGTAGCTTATAATCGGGGCCTTCAAAAATCACAGGCAAGCCGATTTTGATTTTATTCCCGCCGACAACAGCACCGTCTTTTGTGATTTTGGCATCATCCAAAACTGTCACAAGATAGTCATATTGAAAAGGGCTTGAAACATCATCCACAACCGCAAAAGGTTGTTTCGGATTAATTGTTGGAACAACGGTTTTTTTACGCTCAAAAGCAACTCTTTTGATTTTTAATTTAGTGTATGGGACATTTCTGATTGTAATAAAGGTTTCATCGCCTTCTTTAAAGGGTGAATTGGCTGAAGTTACAAGAACGCCGCGAAAGAATGCTTCGATTTCAACCGGAACACTCGCTTCAATTTGCGCGCTTGATGTGGCACGCTTGCCCAAGAAGGTTAATATGCCAATCATAACAGCAGCAATTAACACCAAAATTATAACAATATCAAAAGCGCGCAATTTCTTTAAAAATTCCATTTTCCCCACTCCTCTAATTCTTCTAATTCTTTTTTAAGTTCTTCAGTTGTAACCGTTTGACAGCCAAAGCCACGGATAACAATGCTTGCAGCCAAATTGCCCAGAATTGCCGCCTCAAGCGCACTAAAACCCGCGCAAAGCGCCAAAGTGAAAACCCCAACAACGGTATCACCGGCCCCGGTTACATCAAAAACTTCTTTTTTATTGAACGCGGGAATCAAGGTTTGATTAATTTTCGGCACCGCACCTTTGCCCTCGGCGCCAAATAAAGCCATACCTTTACCGCCACGGGTTAAAAGAAGGTTTTTAAGACCTAATTTTTTTACAATTTTCTCGCCGCCGCGCATTAAATCTTTTTCATTTTCAATTTCATGGCCCAGATAATCTTCGCAGTCAGGCTCATTCGGGGTGATTGCCGTAACACCTGCGTATTTTTCAAAATCTTTTTGAACGTCGGCAACGATAATTTTGTTGTGTTTTTTGCAAAGCGCGATAGTTTCTTTGACAATTCGCGGAGTCAAAAAACCAAGGTGGTAATCAGACAAAACAACACCGTCGTGTGCCTTAATGGCAGCTTCAAGCTTTGATAAAACTTTCGTTTCGGTTTCTTTTGAAAGCGGCGAGGTTGTCTGGCGGTCTATTCTAACAACCTGCTGAGTTATACTGTGAGAGCATATGCCGGAAATTCTTGTTTTAACAGTCGTAGCGCGATTTTTATCTTCAAACATATAATTTGTTTTTATCTCGGCATCCTTAAGGGCTTTAAGTAAAATCGGAGCGTGGTAATCTTTACCCAAGGTGCCCATAGCGCTGACATTTCCCGGCGATAACTTGGCAATATTGTGCGCAGCGTTTGAAGCTGTCCCTAAAATTACTTTGGTGTGCGAGTGTTCCAAAATTAAAACCGGCGCCTCGCGTGAAATGCGCTGCGTTTTGCCATAAATCATTTCGTCAATCGCAAAATCGCCAATAACCAGCACTTTCGGGCCTTTTAGTCTGTTTAATTTTTGAATCAAACCGTTTTTATCCATTATTCTGATTATTCCATTCGAAAGTAAAAATATGTTATACTTAATTCTAACACAGAAAAATACGGAGAAGTTTTGGACGAAGAAAAAAATATAGAACATATTTACGAGGAAGACGAAAAAGCTTTTAAAACGCGCAGTGAAAAAGAAGACGAAATGTATCTTGA
>JAVBQM010000086.1:0-16612 GCA_031549065.1 Candidatus Gastranaerophilales bacterium
AATTGCCTCAAGTCACCACGAAAAATGGGACGGTTCGGGTTATTTTAGAGGCTTTACCGGCGAAGACATACCTTTGGGTGGAAGAATTCTGGCCGTTTGTGATGTTTTTGATGCGATTACATCCACAAGGCACTATCGTTCAAGAATGAAAATTGAAAATGCAATTCGTATCCTGATTCAAGATTCCGACAAACACTTTGATAAAAGGATTGTGGATGTTTTTCTTGGCATAAGTACAGATAAAATTATTAATGTCTTTTTGACAGAATCTGAACTTAGCCTTTCTGATGTTGATATAGCCATTCTTTCGCGGTATAAACTACTTGATATTTATACTCTGCACACCACGGGCGTTGAAGCGTCAGTTCAAGCGGATGAAGCAAGATTTGTAGAAACATTTTTGAGATACTATGAAGAAAGAATTTAAACTTATTATAATTATAGCGGCGTTTTTCCTTATGAATCTTTCCCCCGTAATGGCGAAAGATGAAAACTTTTTTGACCTTTTTGCCTTAGCGGAAACATTGTTTACTCAGGAAAGTAAAGTTGGCGCTGCGGCAAATATCAGCGAAGTGCAAGTGCAAAATCAGTTTCTTGAAATAACCCAAAAACTCAATCAAGGTAATGCTTTTGTAGCTTACGATGATTATTTAAAGTTAATTCCAAAAATTTCAAACGATTTACCTCTTCTTAATTTTTCAAGATTCCTTTACAAGAACGGCCTTTTCTCTCTTGCCGAAATCTCTTTATCAAAACTTGAGCGCACAGAGAGACTCAAGCCGAAAGTTGACGATTTAAAAAGGTCTTATGCGCCAAAATATCTGCACGATAAAAACGAAGAAATTTTCCTTGCAAAGGCACTTTCTTCAATTTATTTTGATAATTCCGCGCTTGAAGTTACTTATGAATTAAACAAGCGAGAAACTTTACTTGAAAAATCCGATTACGCAAATTATGTTATGGCACAAGCACTTTATGAGTTAAAACAGTACCCTCAAGCACTTAACTACATTAAAAATGCCATTTCAATAAACCCCCAAAATATCAATTACAATTACTACAAAGCAAAAATTTTAACTGCGAACAAAAATTACCCTGCGGCTTTAAAAATTGTTGAAAATAAAGACTTTCAAAGTTTGAATTTTAAAAGTCCATTTTTAATTTTAAGGGAAAATATACTTTCTCAAAGCGAAAAAACGCCTGCGCAAAAAAAGTACCATGCAGCACTCGAAACATACTATGACGGCAATTACTACAAGGCAATAGTTAACGCTCGTGCGGCTGCCGCGCTTGATAAGAAAAATTTTGAAGCGCTTAATTTACTTGCTAAATCCCAATTAAAAATTGGCGAAATTTCCAGTGCAAAATATAACTACACAGTCTCAAATCAAATCAAAAAAAATAAAAATGCGCTTATCGGTCTTGGGGATTGCGAATTTATAGAAGCAAACACAAACAGTGCATACGTTTACTATAAAAAAGCCTACTCAAAGAACGACCTCGAGCTGGTTTCAAAATTAGTTTTAGTAACACGCATGTTAAAAGAAGATAAGGCAACGGCGCAATATGAAAGCGTTTTAAACCCTAAGAAGAATGAACTTTATTTGGAAAATTATGAAATTGCAACGACGCTTTTGAACAATATCGCAATTGAACCGGAGAGAGTTTTTGAACCCAGACCCAATTCAAAAAGACCACAAACAAGTTTACAGAATGAATATTTAAGAATTTCACTTTTTGAAAACCCTTTCTATTCAAGCGCTTGGCTCACTTTGTCTTCATCAAATCTTGATAAGGAAAACCGAGCAGGTAACTTTATAAAAATTGCTACGTTAAACGGAGATTTCGGTTATTTTTATTACTACAATCTCGCCTTGTATGAATATGCACAAAAAAATTACGAGAAAACGCTTGAGTATCTAAGCACTTCTTCTTATTTAAATCCGTATTTTGAACCGGCAAGTCAAATGCTTTTAAATTTCAAATTAAAATAAGCTGAAAAATAAATAGTCCTTGCCCAAAACCCTTTTTGTGTTACGATTTTTTTGTGAAATGGTACACGAAAAAGGAGTAAAATATGCAAACAACTGCTACAAAAAGCGTATGGCTTTTTAGAGAAGGCGATTCTTCAATGAAGAACTTGCTTGGCGGTAAAGGTGCTAACCTTGCCGAAATGACAAACGCGGGGCTTCCTGTTCCTCCCGGGTTTACAATTACAACAGAAACATGTATGCAATACATTAACGCCGGCAATAAAATGCCTGAAGGCCTTATGGATAATGTTAGAGCAGCATTAAGAGAAGTTGAAAATCAAGCCGGTAAAAAATTCGGCGACGCTTCAAACCCTCTTTTGGTTTCAGTTCGTTCAGGCGCAAGACTTTCAATGCCTGGTATGATGGAAACAATCCTTAACCTCGGTATGAACGATGAAACAGTTCAAGGCATGATTAACCTTACAGGCAACGAAAGATTCTGCTACGATTCTTACCGTCGTTTCTTAACAATGTTCGGTTCAGTTGCTTGGGATATCGAAAGATATGAATTTGAAAAAGAAATCGACAAACTAAAAGAAGAAAAAGGCGTAAAGCTTGACACTGAGCTTAGCGCTGAAGATTGGAAATCTTTGATTCCTGTTTATAAACAAATTATTAAACACGAAACAGGCAAAGACTTCCCACAAGACCCTTATGTTCAATTACAAGAAGCGATTGAAGCTGTTTTCCGCTCTTGGAACATCCCACGTGCGGTTACTTACAGAAACCACTATAAAATTGACCATAACTACGGTACGGCCGTAAACGTTCAAACAATGGTGTTTGGTAATATGGGTGATGATTGCGCGACTGGCGTATCTTTCACAAGAAACCCTTCAACCGGTGAAAACAAATTCTACGGTGAATATTTAACAAATGCACAAGGCGAAGACGTTGTTGCCGGTATCAGAACACCTAAAGAGATTTCTGAACTTGCGGTTGAAATGCCTGCTTTGTATGAACAATATGTAACAATCGCTAAAGCGCTTGAAGATCGTTATAAAGATATTCAAGATATGGAATTTACGATTGAAAAAGGCAAATTGTACGTTCTTCAAACAAGAAGCGGCAAAAGAACAGCTGCTGCAGCGGTTCGTATCGCTGTTGAAATGGCGCAAGAAGGCACTATTACAAAAGAGCGTGCAATTGAACTTGTTGACCCTTATCAACTATATCAATTATTACTTCCAAGCTTTGACCCTGCCGCTAAGAAAAGTGCGACTCAAATCGCTACCGGTTTGGCTGCAAGCCCGGGCGCTGCGGTTGGTAAAATCGTATTTACCGCTGATGAAGCTGCTGCAAGAGGCGAAGCAGGCGAAAAAGTTATCTTGGTTCGTATCGAAACTTGCCCTGATGACATACACGGTATGATCGCTGCTCAAGGTGTTTTAACACTAAGAGGCGGTATGACATCCCACGCGGCCGTTGTTGCAAAAGGTATGGGTAAACCTTGCGTAGCGGGTTGCGAAGAGTTAAAAATCGACCTTGTAAACGAAACAATCACATCAACTTCGGGTAAAGTTTACAGAAAAGACGACATCATCTCTCTTGACGGCGGCGAAGGCCAAGTGTTCGAAGGTGCTGTTCATACAATTGAACCTGAAATGGACGACAAATTCGAAACATTGTTCACTTGGGTTGATGAAGTTAAACGTTTAACCGTAAGAGCAAACGCAGATACACCAACAGACGTTGCAAACGCTGTTAAATTGGGTGCTAAAGGCGTTGGCTTATGCAGAACAGAGCATATGTTTATGGACCCTGAAAGACTTCCTGTTGTTCAACAAATGATTATTGCAGGAACTCCCGAGGCTCGTAAAACTGCTCTTGACAAACTTCTTCCAATGCAATATCAAGACTTCAAAGATATGTTCAAAGCGCTTAACGGCATGCCTATGACAATCCGTCTTCTTGACCCGCCACTTCACGAATTCCTTCCTTCAAGAGAAGAGTTGATCGCTGAAGTTGCAACTTTGAAAGCAACGGGCGCTGATTACAAAGCAAAAGAAGATCTTCTTCACATCGTTGAAGGTTTGCACGAATCTAACCCGATGATGGGTCTTCGCGGATGCCGTCTTGGTTTGATGTATCCTGAAATCAACGAAATGCAAGTAAGAGCTATCTTCTTGGCAGCTTGCGACTTGAAAAAAGAAGGTCTTGAAGTTAAACCTGAAATCATGATCCCGCTTATTTCACACTATAACGAACTTAGAGTTGACCGCGAACTGCTTGAACGCGTAGCTAAAGAAGTTATGGCTGAAAAAGGCTGTCAAATTGATTATATGTTCGGTACTATGATTGAAATTCCACGCGCATGTGTAACTGCTGATGAAGTTGCAAACTACGCTGAATTCTTCTCATTCGGTACTAATGACCTTACTCAAATGACATTCGGCTTCTCGCGTGATGACGCTGAAGGTAAATTCTTGGGCAAATATGTTGATGATAAAATCCTTGCTGCTAACCCGTTTGAAACTCTTGACACGGTTGGTGTAGGTTCATTGATGAAAATTGCTCTTGAAAAAGCTCTTGCAGTTAAACCAAACCTTAAAAAAGGTATCTGCGGCGAGCACGGTGGTGACCCGAATTCAGTTAAATTCTGCCACAAAATTGGCTTGGACTACGTTTCTTGCTCACCTTTCCGCGTTCCGCAAGCAAGGCTTGCTGCAGCACAAGCTGTAATCGAAGAAAAGAAGTAAGCAAAAAACAGCCAATCGGCTGAATAAAAGCTACGAAAAACCCGCTTCCATAACAGAGGCGGGTTTTTCCATGTAAATAATCTTTGTGAAACATTTAGTAACTAGCCAAACAAATCCAAGAAGGCATCATGTCTGTCATCCATTTGCCGCCTTGTCGCAGCATCACTCTGGACTTTCGCCTCTCTTGTGTAGAATCCGGGATCCATTCTATCTAGAGCTTTCGCTTTATATTTAGCAACAACCGCTCCAAGTTTCTCGAAAAAATCTTCCCCGTTAGCAGTAGCCGACGTATAGACATCCTCGCTATCCGTATTGTGATATATGTGTTTTAAGCGTGGGTCAAATCTCGCATTTTGATTTATGCTCTCAATCACGGCATCACCATAACTAACTATGGCGCGAACTACCTTATTGCCTGCGCCTGCTGTATATTTATCCATACGTATATTTAGCAAATCGTCGGCATCTTTATCGCTCTTATGTGCTTCTTGAAAATCTCCCAGCATTTTATGAAAGCTATCGACATTTCCTCTGTTTGAATCGCCTACATCGGCCATATGGTCATCTTTACTAAAGCTTACATTAAGACTCTTAAAAGCGATTCCACAAGGAGCCGAAGAAGAAATTTTCTGAATCATGCATTCCCTTTCTTTTATTTGTTTACTTGAAAAACCGTGAAAGGAATTTTTTGCCAGTAGATTAAGACACCTACTTCACCCAAAATTGAGCATCAGCATTAGCGTGAAATTTAATTAAACCGGCTTCAGTCGGCGTAGATGAGCCACCGGCAGCATCCATTGTTTTATTGGCGCTGTATGCCCTTGGCATCGGATAAAAGCCTTCTTGACCACCAGAACAGCTTGTGCTTATCTGTTTAAGGCCGTTGACCTTCAAGCCAAGCGATTCTGCCGTATGTTCCGCTCTATTTTTCGCAATTATTGAAGCATTTGAAATTAAGCTGTTACAAATTTCTTCGCTTGTATCAAGCGAATATCTTAAATTATCAACACGTGTAACTCCAGAGTTAAGCGCAGTATCAATAATTTTACCAACGTCTTTCGGGTTTTTGGTTTTTACTTCAAAAGAATTTACAACGTTATAACCTTCAAGCACGCGCTTATTGTCTTTTTGATAGCTATATTCCTGATTTACGGTGAATGAATTGGTTTTAATTGAGTCTCCGTTTTTCGTATCTAAAATTTTGCTAACAGCTTCAATCGCCCTTGTGGCTTCTTTCTTGTTATCCTCAGTTGCTTTATTCAAAGTTTTATCAGTGTTTTCAACGTAAAACGTAATATGCGCCGTGTTTGGTGAATAGTCACCTTCAGCTGTTGCCACGACAGAAACAAAGCCTTGCGGTATTTTTACCGTTTGCACGGGTAATTCTATTGTATTTTTTGTTTGCGGATATGTTGGCGATTTAGCTGCCGGTGCTGCAATTGCGGGAAGCATTAAACCTGCTAAAACAATTCCTGTAACTATTTTTTTCATATTTTCTCCTTTATTTAACCATTTCTAAAAATTCTTCTTCGCTTATAATTTTAACACCTAAATTACCTGCTTTGACAAGTTTTGAACCCGCGTTTTTTCCCGCAATCAAATAATCAGTGTTTTTGCTTATCGCCGAAGGGGTTTTGGCTCCGTATGATTTTAAAATTTCTTGTGCTTTTTCTCGTGAATAATGTTCCAAAGTGCCTGTTATAACAAATGACAGGCCCTTGAATTTCAAATCTGTATTGATTTGATAATTGTTATGCGGTTTGACCCCCAGAGAAAAAGCTTTTTGAATTGCCGCAAGGTTTGCGGGGTTTTTAAAGTAATCATAAATGCTTTTTGCAACCTTTTCGCCAACACCTTCAATAAGGTTTAATTCTTCAATTGTCGCGGCTTTAATTGCTTCAATATCTGTGAAATTTTGTGCAAGAACATCGGCCGATTCTCTGCCTACGTGTCTTATTCCAATCGCGTTTAAAAACTTCCCAAATGGCGGGTTTTTTGAAGCTTCGAGCGCGTCAAGAAGGTTTTGGGCGGATTTTTCTTTAATTAAATCAAGTTGCATAAAATCATCAAAAGTCAGTTCATAGAGGTCTGCAAAAGTATTCACCATTTTTCTTTCAACCAGTTGTGCCACAATACTTTCGCCGAAACCATCGATGTCCATTGAGTATTTTGAAACAAAATATTCAAGCCTGCCTTTGATTTGAGCCGGGCAATTTTCGTGGTTGGGGCAATAGATTGCGACTTCTCCGCTGATCTCAACAAGGGGTGTCCCACAGGCGGGGCAATGAGTTGGAACTTCGTATCTCGCAAGAGCATCATTTGGCCTAACGGCTATTATTTTAGGAATAATCTCGGCCGCCTTTTTAACCAGAACTTCTTGACCAATACGAATATCAAGCCGCTTAATCTCATCAAAATTATAAAGGCTTGCGCGAGAAACGGTTGAGCCGGAAATATTAACAGGTTCAAGAATTGCAACAGGAGTAACCGCACCTGTTCTGCCAACTGAGTGTTGTACTTCGATATCAAGAAGCTTTGTCCACACCTCTTCAGGGGGAAATTTAAAGGCCGTTGCCCATTTTGGAACGCGCGCGGTATAGCCCAATTCTTCTTGTTTTAGAATTTCATCCACTTTTATGACAACACCGTCGGTTGCAAAATCAAACCCTGCACGCGCTTTTTCTAAATTCTGACAAATCCTATAGGCATCGTCGACCCCTTCAACCGTTTGAATTTCATTGGTTTTAAAACCCAGTTCTCTAAGTAATTTTATCGTTGTACTATGGGTTTTTGGAATCTCGCACCCCTCAGGCATTTTTTCAATTAACCCGAAATAAACAAAAATTGAAAGATTTCTTGAGGCTACAATTTTGGGGTCAAGTTGACGCAAGGTTCCGGCTGCGGCGTTTCTTGGGTTTTTAAAGGGCGACAGCCCCAGTTCTTCTTGCTGTTTGTTTAATTTTTCAAACACGCTCACAGGCATAAAAACTTCGCCGCGCACTTCAAGGTCAATATTTATGGGTAATTTCAAAGGAATAGCGCGAATAGTTTTTAGGTTGTTTGTGATGTCTTCACCCACGGCTCCATCGCCGCGGGTTAAACCTTGTATAAAAACACCGTTTTTGTAGGTGAGTACAACCGCCAGCCCGTCAATTTTCAATTCAACAGTTAGCGGAATCTTTGGCGCAAAGAGTGGTCCAAGCTTAAGGTCATACTCTGTTACTTCTTTTAAAACCCGCCCGTACCAAGCGTTTAATTCTTCAACATCATTGGAATTTTCAAGGCTGTAGAGTTTATTTTTATGTGCAACTTGATTAAATTTTTCACTTATCCCGCCCACGCGTTGAGTCGGGCTTTCGGGCGTAATTAATTCGGGGTGTTCACCCTCCAGTTTTTCAAGTTCGCGAAATAGCGCATCATACTGATAATCCTCAATTTGCGGGTTGTCATCAACATAGTAAAGCTTGGAATGTAAATCAATCTCTTTACGTAATTCTAAAATTCTCTCTTGCGCGTCCATAGAAAGTATTTTAATATGAAAAGATGAGTTTGTTAAAATTATTAAGAAATAGCCAGAATTATACTCGTTTTACAACGCCGAGCCATAGCCAGAAAAGCCCTTTCTTGTGGGAACTTAAAGACTACTATATGCTTGATTACTCCGAGAATGAAGGGTTTGACAATTTACACTGCCCGACGGGTGAAATCCTTATGGCGCAAGGACGCGCAAGCGACATTTACGGCACGCAGAAAACTTTTTTCCTTACAAACGGTTCTACAAGCGGAATTTTGGCCACAATGCTCGCCTCACTCAAAAGGGGCGACAAGATACTTGCGGCGCGCAATTGCCACAAAGCAGTTTACAACGGTGCTGTTTTAGCCGGTGCTGAGATAGATTGGCTAATACCTAACGAGAACTCTGAGTGGGGAATTTACGGCGAAATTGGCCCAAAAGAGCTTGAAAACGCCCTTAAAATGAATGATTATAAAATGTTTATTATGGTTAGCCCGACTTACGAGGGCATAAATTCTGATATTGAAGCTATTTCAAAGATTTGTAAACAGTATAAAACCTTGTTATTTACAGATGAAGCCCATGGTGCTTTGTATAATTTTTCTTCGCTTTTTCCAAAAACCGCGATTCAACAGGGGGCCGATTTTTCCGTAAATTCACTTCACAAAAATGCCGGTTCACCCAACCCTTGCGCGCTTCTACACCTTTCAAAGGGTTTGAGCAGCGATTGGTGTGAAAAACTTCAAAATGCGCTCAATTTAATTACTACAACATCACCCCCATATCCGATGTTGGCGTGTATTGAGGCTAATATTTCCTATTTGAACTCCAAAAAAGGTACTCATGAAATTGAGCGGCTTTTTGATGAGATTGAAACTCTGGATAGAAAATTAACAAAAATTGGCTGGGAATTTTTGAAAGACATTAACCATGACACAACAAAAATGTTGATTAAAAAAGACGGCATAAACCCCAAAAAACTTTCAGAACAACTCTTTGAAAAGTTTAAGATTGAGGATGAAATAACCGGTCAAAGAGCATTAATGTTTTTAACCGGGGTTGGAACAACGGCAAATAAATTTACAGATTTAAAACGCGCTTTAAGAAAAGTAAAATTGGAAGAAGAAATTTTACCGGAAGTGTCTTTCCAGCCTTTTCCATTTGTTAAGCTCTCGCCGAGCGAAGCAGCGCAATATGGCTACACTTATGTTGATGTGGAAAATGCACTTTTAAAATTGTCCTCTGAAATTGTGACTTCTTATCCGCCTTGTACACCAATTCTCTACCCCGGTGAAGCTGTTCAAGAGTGGCATTTGTATCATCTTAAAGAAAATGTCGGGGTACTTAAAAAATGAATGTGGAGCGGCGCGCAATAGTTATTGTTGTTGACTCCTTGGGTTGCGGAGCCTTGCCTGATGCGCCAGATTACGGGGATGAACTTACCTGTAATACTTTGTGCAATATCGCAAAAGCCACAGGTGGCTTGAATTTGCCTAATTTTGAAGCTCTCGGGCTGGGAAATATTCTACCGATTGAAGGAGTATTGCCAGCCAAAGAACCGCTTGCAAGCTATGGTATAGCGAAAATGAAATCGAAAGGGAAGGACACAACCACGGGCCATTGGGAGATTGCAGGGCTCGTGCTTGATGAACCCTTTAAAACTTATGAAAAATTTCCGCCCGAACTTATCGATGAATTTATTGAAAAAACCAAGTGCGGTGGAATTTTAGGAAATTATGCCGCGAGCGGTACAAAAATTATTGAAGACTTAAACAAGGAACACCAAAAAACACATTTTCCGATTATCTACACAAGCGCAGACAGTGTTTTTCAAATCGCAGCAGATATTGATTTAGTCGGAGTCGAAACACTCTATGAGTGGTGCAAAACGGCACGGGAGATTCTGGGCAATTCAACAGAAGGCTGGGGAATTTCACGCGTAATCGCGCGGCCCTATCAAATAATAGAAGGCAAACCTACGCGCGTTGGCGCACTAAGACATGATTATTCTTTAGAGCCCCATAAACCGACTATTTTAAATAAAATTGAAGCTGCGGGCGGCAAAACCTACGCCATAGGTAAAATTAATGATATTTTTGTCGGCTCAGGTGTGAGTGATTTTATCACGACAGCTTCAAATAAAGACGGACTTGAAAAAACGCTCGATGCCCTTAAAAATAGCGCTGCAAACCTGATTTTTACAAACCTTGTTGATACCGATATGCTTTTTGGTCACAGACGCGACCCTGTTGGCTATAAAAATGCACTTGTTGAAATTGACGGTTACCTGCCTCAAATTCTTGGCGCGCTAAAGGATAACGACCTTCTTATAATTACAGCGGACCACGGTTGTGATCCCACCCACAAAGGCACAGACCACACGCGCGAAATGGTTCCGCTTCTTGTTTACAATAAGCTTATGGCACCAAAAAACCTTGGCACGAAGGAATCCTTTACGGTTGTTGCCGAAAAAATCGCAGACTGGCTAAATTTAGATTAGCGGCAATTTAAAACGCCACTTGAGCTAAAACATCGGCAAAATCGTTAACAAGAATGTCGGCAAAAATCGCTGGGTCGATTTGTGTTGCAACAACTTGAAGAAGGTCATCCGGCAATTCTTCTACCATAGGGATTAAAAATTCTTCATCGAGCACTTTTAAAGATTTTAACAAATCTGATTTATCAAGTTCGATTAGTGGTCTTGCAATATCTTCAGAGTCGAATTCAAGCATTAGTTTCGGTTTTTCTTTGCAAATTACCATAATCATGTTGCCTTTGTCTTCGCGCTCCATTTTGGTAATAAATTCTTTGAATTTTCTATCATCAAGAGAATTTAAGAATTTAAACATATCTTCGCGGCTGGCATCTTTCATTTCATCGCCCATAATACCGCTCATAATACGTTGAAGGTCTTTTTTCTCAAGTTGGTCAAAGTATTTCATAATGTCTTCGCGTTGAACTTTTTCATTTTTAAGAAAAGCATCCATTTTATCAGTTGGCATTAATTTTAAAATATCTTTAAGCGTGAAGTTTTCAAAAACCAATTTTAGAAGCTCTTTTTTTGGTAAATCCATTAAGAGTTCCATTATTTTATCAAGAGAAAAATATTTAATACCCCAGATTAAATCTTGTTTTGAAAGGTGTTTAAGAAGTTTTTTAACATCTTCATTGCTCATATTTTTGATAATCATAAAACGGTTAAAGCTGTCAGAAAGACGGAAAAGTTTTTCAACTTCGGCAGGGTCTTTTAAAATTGATTCGAAACTTTTGGCTCTGGTGTTACCATTTGCAGCCTCTTGCTCCATGATTTCTTTAATATTTTTTGTAGCGTACTTATTTAACCTTGAAGCTCCTACTTCAAAGTGCTGTGCTAAATATGTTAAATCAATGTTTAACTCTATCATTTAATTGCCGTCCTTAACTGTTACTTTTAATATCGGCTCAATTGGCTATACAATTTAATTTTTTAAATTAAATTGTTACATAGCTTAACACTTTTTCTACGAATGTAGAAGTCTTTGGGTGTAGGGATTACAATATTTAGTTTTGTAAATTTCTTTCAAAACGCTAGCAAAAAAAAATATTTTAGGACATTATAGGAAATTGGGAGCGGAATTATATTCCGCATATCCCACAAAAGACGTGATTGTTAGGTAAAAAGGAAAAATATCATGAACATTTCAAAAATCTCAATGTTGGGTAATCAAAGTGTTGCCGAATTAAACAAGCGTGAAAAAGGCGCATCAAAACAAACAAGCTTTAGCGGAACACAAACCCCATTTTCCAACATTTCAAATCAACAGTTGGCAAATGCGCTAAGAGCAAGTTCGAAAATTTCTTTCGGCGCCTATAGTGCAAGACCAACAACCGTGTCTACGCAAGATTATGAAGCTACTATTGCAAACTTATTTAAAGTAAAACAAGCCATAGTTCAAGATAAATCCGGTGATAAGGGGAATAACCCTGCATTTACCGTTTCTACCGTTTGGGACAATTCAAGAAAAGACAGAACTACCCGAATAAAGCTTGATGGAGAAAGTAAGCCTTCAATCGAAGTATTAAAACAAGGCCACTCTGCAAGACTTCCTGAAGCAAAATTCAGAGTCGGTAAGTTTGCGCCTGCAGTGGAGCTAATTGACAGAGAATTAGGAATGAAAGTTCTTGTATTACAAGGTGGCTCAGCAAAAGGTCACGATTTTGGAGCACCAGACAAGAAATTTGAAATAGTAAATCCGGGACCTGTTAAAACCGGAGAAAATTCAAAAAATATATCTTTCACGGGATTATCAAAAGGCGAAACCCAGGTTGTTACATTTAATAGAGAAGAGCAAGTTGCAGGGGCTACTAATGCTTATTTAAAAGGCGGATTCCATGACAAAGTTACTCCCGGTGATTTCGTTAGCCTTATGCAAGAAGACAAGCCGACATTTATGATATTGGCGGGCGGTTATGGCACAAGACTTTATGATTACACAAACTGCAAACCTGCTGCTCTTTTACCTACAGACCCTAACTATACTTTAATGTGTAACGCCTTCGATCAAGTTGCAAAGTCAGGTACAAAACTGAACTCTCCTGAAAGTGTAGTTTACTTAACAGGAAAAGGCAGTTTGGAAGGTTTAAATGTAAGAACAAATATACAAAGAGTTGACTTGGGTGATGGCGGATGTATTGCGCAATCGCTGGCAAATGGAAACACAAGCGTTGATGAACCATTGATTGTTTTAAATGCTGATACAATAACTAACGCCGATATCACAAGAGCATATGAAGCTTACAAGCGCAACCCTGATGCCGCAATTTTAATTCCATATTATGAGTCACCAGAGAGCAGAGCTAAAGACTTTGGTTTAATGAAAGCTGATGCTGTCGGAAATGGCACACTAGAAATCAAATCGTTTGTTGAAAAACCAAAAACTCTTAAAGAAGCCGAACCTGCAAAAATTGAAGGTAAGGACAAATACATGGCTAACCCAGGCATTTATATAATCAGCCCACAAGCGCTGAAGAGTTTAAAAGAAATGGGCTTTGATCTGAAAGATAATCCGCATGTAATCGGTTTAGCCAAGAACTTTATTACTCCGCTAGTTGAAAAATGTCAACAAGGCGAATTCAAAGATGCTGATGGCAAACCAATGAAGTGCTACACAGCCCTACTCGAAAGAAAAGGCGGCGGAGCAGCTTTCTGGGATGACTTAGGCAAAGCTGTAACAATTCCTGAAGTATTCAGACACATGGCTCAAGAAACAAAAACACATGGTGCAAGTTCACCAAACAACTTGTTCTACGGTCTTCCTGAATTCTTGTTGAATGATGCAGCAGAAAGAGTTGACCTTAAAACAGGTGTGGTATTTATGGACGACAAAGCAAAAGAAAAATTTGCTAAATTCCAAGAAAAATATGGCGCACAACTTGAAGGAAACTGCGTTGTTTACTCAACTATTGATGACGCAGCATAGTCTAATGCAAATTTAATAACAATATCCAATGCCTGTTATAAAGCGGGCATTGGATTTTTTTATAAATTCAAGTAAAATTAAGTAATGACAAAGACTCACTATGAAATTTTAGAAATTTCCCCTTATTCCAACAAGGAAGAAATTAGGCTTTCCTTTCGTAAGCTTGTGAGGACTTGTCATCCTGATGTTAACAAAGAGCCCGAAGCTGAAAAACTTTTCAAGCTTTTAAATGAAGCAATGGAGATTTTAAGCGATGATGTTAAACGCTTAAAGTATGATTATTCAATTAATTTAGCGCCAAAACCTGGCAGTGGCACTCAGAAAGAAACCCCAAAGGCTTCAAATGTTAAAGCGGATTTCAAGAAAAAGCCCGCACCAAAAAATACAAATTTTGGCGACATTTTAAACGGTTTTTTTGAAGAAACCAAAAAGACTCAAAAAAATAGCGCTTCGGAAGAAAAAATTCAAAAAATTAATGGTGAAAATATCACTATGACTCTTGAAATTACAAGTAAAGAAGCACTTGAGGGTACGGTTAAAAAAATAAATATTGTTCATACAGAACAGTGTACGAAATGTTTGGGCCGCAAATTTATTAATGGCACAAAATGCACGCTTTGCGGTGGCAGTGGTGATAAAATAATTCATAAAAAAGTTTCTGTCACAATCCCTAAAAACCCGAAAAATGGCGCTGTGATTAAAATTGCCAACGAAGGCAAGCTTGGAAAATACGGCGGCAAAAACGGCGATTTGATTTTGACCATAAAAATTAAACAGCTCGATATTTTTAAAATCGAAGACGGCATTGCGCTTTTAGAGGTGCCGATTACGCCTTATGAAGCAATGCTTGGCGACAACATTAAAATTCCGACACTCGGCGCGCCAACGATGATGGTAATTCCGCCTCAAACCAATTCCGGGCAGCGCTTTAAGATTCTAAACGCGGGAATTATGAACCCTAAAACAGGTATCAGGGGCGATTTAGTTGTGGTTGTGCGAATTGAGGTGCCCCAAAAACCCACTATTGAGGAAATTCGAAACTACAAGGAACTTAAAAGGCTTGATGCATCTGAAATTAGAAAGGGGCTGTTCAATTGAGCAAAACTTATGTTAAAGAAATTTTCTCTTCAATTCAGGGCGAAGGTTTATATGTTGGCGAAAAACATTTATTCATAAGATTTTGCGGTTGTAATTTAAACTGTGAATTTTGTGATACAGATTTTTCTTACGCAGGCGCGGTTGAATATGATGTTGACGATTTAATTAATAAAGTTCTTGAATATAGCCCGCAAACAATCAGTTTAACGGGCGGTGAACCGCTTTTACACAGTGATTTTCTCGCAGAATTTTTGCCCGCATTTCATAATGCCGCGCCGGAGCAAAAAATTTATCTTGAAACAAACGGTACGCTTTATGCCGAACTACCCAAAATTATTGATTTTGTTGATATTATAGCTATGGATGTCAAATTGGAATCTGCAACGCTCGGGCCCGTATGTTACAACAACAGCGAAAAATTCTTAGAAGTTGCAACACAAAAAGAAGTTTTTGTTAAAGTGATTTTTGATGAGAATTTGCGTGATGAAGAAATTGAAGCGGTTTCGCGTATGGCTTCGAAATTTAATGTACCACTTATTTTGCAGCCAAAAATGCCGTTGGATGTCGAATTAGACCTTGAAAAAGTTTTTTATAAATTCGATTCGCTTTACCCGAATATTCGCCTGATACCACAAATGCACAAATTTCTGAACTTGCCTTAAAGTTTTAAAAGTACTTTCAGAGTGTCTTTTTGTTTATTTTTCTCGAACCCTTCGATTGCCTCATCAAAAGGCAAAATATCGGTTATTAAAGGTTTAACATTGATTGCTTTTCGCCCTAAAAGTTTCATTGCAGGCGCAAATTGCCCGCAGCGCGAACCTAAAACCGTAATTTCATCAATCACAACAGGGGCAAGATTTAGGCCTTCTTTTGCTGCGATTGTACTTTTTAAAACCAACACCCCGCGCGGTTTCACAAGAGATAGCGATGTTTCAAAACCGCCCACTGAACCCGTTGCTTCAATAACAACGTCGAAACTTTTCGCATCAGCCTCTGAAAGTTCATTCAAAAACATTGTTTTTACACCCGCAGAGCGTGAAATCGCCAGCTTATTTTCGTATTTACCAATGTGCACAAAATCAACATTCATGGCGTTCAAAACAAGTGAAATACAGAGGCCAAGTTTGCCGTCGCCCAAAAGCGCCACTTTATCCGCAGGTTTAATATGCAATTGCTCAAAAATTTCCATTGCGGCAGCAATCGGTTCGCAAAAAACAGCTTCCTCGTCACTCACATTTTGCGGAACTTCAACTAAATTTTCAACAGGCAAGGTAAAAAATTCTGAAAAACAACCGTCTTTTTGCCAGATTCCAAGCGTTTGGCGATTCATGCAATGACGCGCTAAACCTTGTGCGCAAAGAGAACAAGCTCCACAGCCGCAGTTAATTTCGCCTACAACCCTTTTACCGAGCCATTTAGAATCGCCTTCAACAACATCGCCCACGAATTCGTGCCCCAAAACGCCTTTATAGCCCATATATCCTTTGGTGATTTCAAAATCGGTGTTACAAATACCCACCATTCGTGTTTTTATTAACACCTCGCCCGCGTGCGGGCTCGGTTTTGCAAAATCTGTTTCAAACTTCAATTCTTTATCGAACGTCAGTGCTTTCATAGTGTAACCGCGCCTTTATCCGCGCTTTGAACAGTTTTTGCATATTTTGCCAAAAATCCGCTGTTAATTTTTTCCGGTTTTGGTATGAAATTTTCCCTGCGGCGTTGTAATTCAGCCTCATCAACTTCAAGGCAAAGCTTGCGATTGTTTATGTCTATTGAAATTTTATCTCCATTTTTAATAAGTCCAATAGG
>JAVBQM010000014.1:0-3362 GCA_031549065.1 Candidatus Gastranaerophilales bacterium
AGCTTAATGTTTCTCGTTAAATTAGTTGCCAAATTCGCGTCTGATGGCAAAATTGAAGATTCCTGCGGTATTAACAAAATGTCATCAAACGTGAGTCCGTCTTTTATATTAAGCATTTAAGTCTCCTTTAACTATCGTACGGTTTCGCCTGCGGCTTCACACATGGCTCACGCATCCAAAATTCTTTTTGCGAAATGAATCGCATTTTGCATTCCTGCATTTCCGATCGCCATTGTGGCAACGGGAACCCCTTTGGGCATTTGCGCAATCGAAAGAAGCGCGTCTATCCCGTTCAGCGGGCCGCAATTCACAGGCACACCAATTACGGGTAATTTAACTTTAGCTGCAACCACGCCCGGAAGTGCTGCCGCCAAACCGGCAACTGCAATAACAACCTTGGTTTTTCCGTTTTTTTCAACATCTTCAAGGTACTTTAAAAGCGCTTCAAGATCACGGTGCGCCGAATAAATTTTAAATTCAGCATCAATGCCTAAATCTTTGCAGAGCGTTAAACCTTGTTCTACAAAGCTTTCATCGCTTTTTGAGCCGGCTATTATTACTACTTCTTTCATACTTTACCTGCCTTGAGCGCCTGTTGGGCGATATCGGTTCTAAAAATTTTATCAGAAAAATCAATTTCATCAATTGTTTTATATATCGATGCGCGGACTTTATCAATGTTCTCGCCAGAGGCGCATATTGCAAGAACTCTTCCGCCATTTGAGAGTAAGCGTCCGCCGGTTTTTTTAACACCTGCATAAAAAACATTTGTGTTATTTTTTTGTGCCGCTTCAGTTAAACCTTTAATCGGGCAGCCTTTTTTAGGGTTTTCGGGGTAACCGTTTGAAGCTACAACAACTCCCACCGTTGTACCTTTTTTCCATTTTAAATTCACGCCTGAAAGTTTTTTTTGCGTCGCGGCAATAAAAACTTCAAGTAAATCGCAGTCAAGGTGACTCAAAAGCGGTTGGGTTTCAGGATCACCAAAGCGCATGTTGTATTCCAAAACTCGAATGCCTTGGGGCGCAAGCATAAGGCCCGAATAAATAATCCCTGAAAAATCTGCATCATCTTTATTGAGCGCGCTTTCAAGGTGCGATAAATAATTTTGAAGGTCCGAATTTTCACATTCTGTTAACTCCACGGGGCAATATGCGCCCATGCCGCCCGTGTTTGGCCCTATTTGCCCGTCGTGGAGGCGTTTATAATCCCTTGCTCCCACAAAAGAAAGAAGGGTTTTACCATCATATAAAGAAATTACCGAAAGTTCTTCCCCTGTAAGGGTTTCTTCAACTACAACGCTTGAAGAAGCTTCGCCATACTTGCCACTTAAAAAATCACGCAAGGTGGCCCTGGCATCTGACATATCAGCGCTTAAGTGAACACCCTTACCTGCCGCGAGCCCGTCGGCTTTTAAAACGGGGGCTTTATCGAAATTTGCAAGCGCCGCATCAATTTCTGAGGGTGAATTCACGGTGCAATATTTTGCTGTTGGAATACCGTGTTTTACCATAAATTCTTTAGCGAATTTTTTTGAACTTTCTAAATGCGCCCACTTTTTATTTGCACCGATACATTTAATACCGTGAGCATTAAAAACATCCACAATGCCTTTGGATAGCGGATCTTCCGGACCAATAACAGCAAGATTAACACCCGCTGCAACGGATTTTTTCGCTAAATCTTCAAAATCATTAAATTTAATTACTTCGCCAAGACTTGAAAACCCGTCGTTTGGAAGCGCCAAAAAGAGTTTACCTAAAAGCGGAGATTGGGAAATTTTCCAAGCCAGTGCGTTTTCGCGACCGCCCGAACCATATACTAAGACATTATATTTAATCTTGCGCTCCTTATTTAATATTTTTTCAATCACCGGCGGATAAATTTCGTGCTCAACTTTATGAACAGCCGCCTCAAGTGTTTCAAGGGCCATGCCTCGCTCAATCGATACCGCTTTTTGAATAATAATTTCACCGGAATCAACTTCCGGTACAACAAAATGAACGCTTACACCAGTTTCGCTCTCGCGCGCTTCAAAAGCGCGCTCGATAGAATGAGTTCCTTTGTATTTCGGCAAAAGTGAAGGGTGAATGTTTATAAAAGTACCGAGCGCCAAAACGTCTTCAGGCAAAATCCGCATATAGCCCGCAAGAACAAATAAATCAAACTCACCACGTCTATCTGTTAGAAATTTGCAAGTATCGGCAAATTTAACGTAATGATATTTAACACCCAGACGTTTCGCTCGTTCAATTGCGCCTGCACCTTCTTTATCCGTTAAAAGTTCAAATGAAATCGAGGTGTCACCCCTGAAATACTCAATTATAGCTTCAAAATTAGACCCACTACCTGAAGCAAATATTAATACCCTCTTTTGCATTCTCAATTTCACCTATAATTGTTGGTTCGTACTTTGCGCAAATTTCGTTTATTGCTGCAACGTTTTCACGCGGCGCAATTAAACAAAAGCCCACGCCCATATTAAATGTTTTATATGCCTCGTCCTCACCGGCAAGACGCTCAAGCTCCTTAAAAAGCGGTTGCGGAGGAATTTTATCTTTATAAACAACGGCGCAAAGGTTTTTTGGAACAGAGCGTACCAAGTTGCCTTCGATTCCGCCGCCCGTTATATTTGCAGCCGCATGGATAAGTCCGCGTTCAACAAGTTCCACTACTTCGTTCGCGTAAATATGCGTTGGCGCAAGTGCGGTTTCAAAAAGCGTATCGCTCAATTGCCCTGCACTATGCAAGGCTCGAACAAGTGAATAACCGTTTGAATGAGGCCCTGAAGATTTCAAGGAAATCACAACATCTCCCGCTTTAACATTTTCGCGCTTCAAAACAGCATCTTTTCTTACAATACCGGTCATAAAACCGCCAACATCAAAGTGGCCTTTTTTAACCAAATCGCCCAATTCTGCAGTTTCTCCGCCCAAAAGTGTGCAGCCGTACTTCGCTAATTCGTTTTTAAGCGCAATTACAAACTTTGAAGTGATTTCAACATCAAGCTTATTTGTAGCGAAGTAATCAAGGAAAAATAATGGTTTTGCGCCCACGCAGATTAAATCGTTCAAATTCATCGCAATTAAATCTGTCGCTATTGTTTCAACAAGGCCGCGCTCGGCAAGCGGAATTACCTTCGTGCCCACGCCGTCTGTGCAGCCCACAAGGTAATATTCCGGAATATAAGGGTGCTCGTAAAGCCCTGCAAAATTACCAATATTATCGCTTTTAACCTCTCTGTTTAAAATCGCGGTAAGTTTATCGCCGGCTTCTATACTAACTCCCGCTTGTTCGTAACTTATTTTTGTCATACTCCACACTCCAAACATTGTTCACAACCGTTTTCGCAAACAGCCTTT
>JAVBQM010000115.1:0-5043 GCA_031549065.1 Candidatus Gastranaerophilales bacterium
TGTAAGCTCGTTTGCAATTACAACACCGAAAATTAACCACAAAAACGTGGGTTTCAAGGGGGAAGAAAGACCAATAGAAGAGAGCAGCTATTTGAAAGAATATTTGAAAAAAACCCCTGGCGCAACAGAGCAAGGCGTAAAAAGAATAGCAAAGACCTGTGGCGTTTCTGCCGAAAATTATGCAGGATGCCTTTTGGGATATTTAGATCCAAATACCATGGGTAGAAAAATAATTACAACAGCCTAAACCCATGTTAAAATAAGCATGAACATTTTGCTTTTCTTATCGTTATACAAATTGAAAAGTAAAAACTAAAACATGTGGATAAGGAGTGAATTATGGTGAAAAAAACTTTATTGAGCTTGGTTGCGCTATGTGTGCTTGCAACCGCTGCAAATGCTGCAACAACAGTTGGGCAAACTGCAACTGACATTTTGAAGAAAAATGCCGAAGCAACAAAGTCCGATTTAAAGGATGAAGCTAAAAAGCAAACAGGAATTAAGACCCCCGCTGAAAGAAAAAAAGAGCTGAAGGCTAAACAAAAGCAGGACAAAAAGACTTTTGACGATCAAATAAAAGTAAAAGAAAAAGAAATTAAAAGACTGCAAAATGAAGACCCGGTTAAAAATGCAGTTCAAATTCAAAAACTTCAAAATCAGGTTAGTGCGCTCGAAATCAAAAAAGACGCAAAAAATAAGTTCTATCAAAAGCAAATTGACGCTATTAAATAAATGCGCGATCTGATATTTATTGCTGTTATAGTAGCGCTCGGAGGGCTGTTGTCGGGTTACGACACAGGCGTGATTTCGGGCGCTTTACTATATATTTCTGACGGCTGGTCATTAAGCGAACAAGCCGCAGGGCTTTTGGTTTCTTGTGTTTTGGTGGGTGCCGCGATTGGTGCACTTACGAACGGAATTCTTTCGGATATTTTTGGCAGAAAAAAGATAATTGTGGCGACTGCAATCGTATTTTTAGTCGGCTCAATTGCTTGCGCTGTTGCGCCAAATGTATATTTTCTTATGGCGGCGCGCTTTTTTATAGGAATTGCAATCGGTGTCGTGTCTTTTGTTGTGCCGCTTTATTTGTCTGAAATTTCACCTGAAAAATACCGCGGCTCTTTAGTTTCGCTCTTTCAACTTGCCATTACCGCGGGGATTTTATTTTCATATTTAGTTAATGCCGCTTTTGCAAATGTGGCGCACGACTGGCGCTGGATGCTTCTTGCGGGGGTTGCTCCCGCGCTCATCCTTTTAATCGGGATGCTGAAAATGAGTGACACACCAAGGTGGTATGTTATGCGCGGTCGATACGATAATGCTGTTGCGGCGTTTAAACAAATTCAACCCGAGATTAATGCCGTCGAAGAAGTGGAAAAAATTAAAGAAGTTTTAAAACAAGAGGCTGACACAAGAGGGTTTAAGTTTAAAAAATGGATGTTTACACCTTTATTTATCGGTATTGGCGCGATGTTTGTTCAACAATGGACGGGTATTAACACAATAATATATTACGCGCCGACGATTTTGAGGTATGCAGGTTTTTCATCAAATTCAAGTGCAATTTACGCCACAGTTGCAATAGGGGTGGTAAATTTCCTTATGACCTTTATTGCGATTGCTTTTTGCGATAAATTCGGCAGAAAACCTTTGTTGTACATAGGTTTAACAGGCATGGCATGTTCACTTATTTTGCTCGGCTGCGCTTTTCATTTTGGCACAGCATTTGGCGTAAGCCTGAAATGGCTTGCGCTCGGAACAACAGTAGCCTACATTATGTGCTTCTCATTTTCTCTTGGGCCGATTATGCTGCTTATGATTTCGGAAATTCTTCCGCTTAGCGTCCGTGGAGTGGGCATGAGTATTACCATGATGTCAAATTTCTTTTTTAATTTTACCGTTACGGTGTCATTTTTGCCTATGCTTGAGCATTTTGGCAAGGCAAATTCTTTCTGGCTCTATGGGGTTATTTGTCTGGTTTCGCTTGTTTTCTGCTACTTTGCTCTTCCTGAAACTAAAGGGCTTACGCTTGAAAAGATTGAGCAGAATTGGATCAACAAAACGAAGCCAAGAGAATTCTGATAGCTTCGCCATGAGATTCATTCGCTCATTCCATTTTAAAGCCCCCGCCTTTTCAGGCAGGGGCTCAAAAGTTACTTGCATTCGCAGCTCGTGTCAAACGTGAACGCGTCGATTGCTTGTGTGGTAACGCTAATGCACTTAAGTTCTTTAATTTTGTCTGTTTTAAAGCAGTGAATGTGGGCATCTTTAAGTCCTATAATGCCTTCAAAGGAACTACCTTCTTCGTCCTCGAGTGTACCAATAATTTTCACGTGATTAAGCACAACTGTAATTCTTTTTTTGTCATGCTTTTTGGCCATTGCCAAAATAGCTTCTTGAATGTGACACATAATTACTTCCTTTCATTTGATTATCAGAAGTATTTTTAAACAAAAGAAGGTATCTTTAATCCGATAATTTGGCTAGGTATTGAGCGGTATGAGATTTTTTCGACTTAACCAATTGTTTAGGCGTGCCGCTTGCAATGACCTCGCCGCCAGCAATTCCGCCTTCCGGGCCAAGGTCAATAATGTGGTCGGAAATCTTGATTATATCGAGATTGTGTTCGATAATTAAAAGCGTATTTCCTGTGTCGGCAAGCTTGTGGATGATTTTTATGAATTTGTCGATATCATGCCAATGGAGTCCGGTCGAGGGTTCATCCATTAGATAAAGTGTTTTTCCTGTTGCGCGCTTGTTGAGTTCGCATGCTAGTTTAACGCGCTGTGCTTCACCTCCCGAAAGCGTTGTGGCACTTTGGCCGAGACAAATATAGTCAAGGCCGACATCGAACAAGGTTTGAAGGCGTTGCTTAATTCTCGGTACATTTTCAAAAAATTCAAGCGCTTCGCCCACGCGCATTTCAAGCACATCTGAGATATTTTTGCCTTTATATTTCACCTCAAGCGTTTCTTGATTATAGCGCTTACCCTTACAAACATCGCATTTAACATAAACGTCTGAAAGGAAGTTCATTTCGATTTTAATAACGCCGTCTCCGCCGCATTTTTCACACCTCCCACCCTTAACGTTAAAGCTAAAACGACCCGCTTTGTAACCTCTCAGTTTTGCTTCGTTTGTTTGTGCAAAAAGGTCACGAATATGGCTGAAAACCTCCGTATAAGTTGCAGGGTTGGAGCGTGGCGTACGTCCGATTGGCGATTGGTCGACTGAAATTATCTTATCAATATGTTCAAAACCCTTAATTTCATCCGCCCCTCTTGGTTTTGGGCGGTTTTGAAGAAGTTTGTGTTTGCCATATTCATAAATTATGTCGTTAACCAAAGTCGATTTACCGCTGCCGGAAACCCCTGTTATAGCAACGATTTTGCCTAGAGGGATGTTAACATTAATATTTTTAAGGTTATTCAAGTGCGCGTTTTTGACCTCTAAAAATTCGCCGCTTCCAAGGCGATATTCCTTCGGTGTCGGGATTTTCTTTTCGCCTGACAAAAATTTTCCGGTGATAGATTTTTTTGAAGCGATAATATCATCAATTTGCCCTTTAGCAACAATTTTGCCGCCTTCTGTGCCCGCTCTGGGGCCAATATCAACAATGTAGTCGGCGGCTTTAATGGTTTCTTCATCGTGTTCAACCACAATAAGCGTGTTGCCTAAATTGCGCAGTTTGGTGAGAGTTTTAATAAGGCGTTGGTTGTCGCGCTGGTGGAGTCCGATTGAAGGCTCATCAAGAACATATAAAACGCCCGATAACCCGCTTCCGATTTGAGTTGCAAGGCGTATCCTCTGCGCTTCCCCGCCAGAGAGTGTTCCTGCGTTTCTGGCCAGAGTCAGATAAGTTAAGCCCACATCCACTAAAAACTTAAGGCGGCTATGGATTTCATCTAATATCTGTTTTGCAATTGTAATTTTATAATCTCCAAGCTCCAAAAATGCACCTTTTACAAAATCAAGTGCATCTTCAATTGGAAGCGAGCAGAATTCAAAAATGTTTTTGTCCAAAATTTTAACGGCAAGCGCAAAAGCGTTTAACCTTGCCCCATTGCAAGCATTGCAAGGGTTTTGACTCATATATTTTTCAACTTCACCTCGAACAAGGTCGCTTTCGGAACTTTCATAGCGTTTGGTCAGATAAGGAATAACGCCCGAAAAAGGCAAATAATGGGTTCTGTAGTGTTTTGTTCCAAAATCTGCGTAGCGCATTTTAATTCGCTCATCGCCGTTGCCGTAAAGAATTATGCCTTTTTGCGCAGGTGTCAGGCTTTTAAACGGAGTATTGGGGTCGATTTCATAATGCTCGCAAACAGAGCGCAAGATGTCCATATAGTAAGGATTTGCAGTTTTTGCCCAAGGGTATATTGCCCCTTCATTAATTGATTTTGAATGGTCGGGCACAATTAAATCGGGGTCGACTTCATAATGCGCCCCGAGTCCGTGACATACCTGACAAGCGCCATAGGGGCTATTAAAGCTGAAAGTTCGTGGGGCAAGTTCACTGAAGCTAATGTTGCAATCCGGGCATGCCAACTTTTCGCTGTAAATTTTTTCTTCGCCGTCTGTGACTGCAATAATCACGAGGCCGTCTGCCTGTTCAAGGGCACTTTGTACACTTTCAGAAAGGCGAGATTTTACGCCTTCTTTAATAATAATCCTGTCCACAACTACATCAAGCTTGTGTTTTTGGGTTTTGTTTATTTCAATTTCATCTTCTTCTATGTTGTAAACCTTGCCATCAAGGCGAATACGGATAAAGCCGTTTTTTCTTAAATCCTCAATCAGGTGGTGAAACTCGCCCTTTTTGCCACGCACAATTGGCGCTATGACTGAAATTTTAGTACCTTCTTTGAGCTTTAAAATTTGCTCGACAATCTCATCAATTGTTTGCGGGCGTATTTCTTTGCCACATTCGGGACAGTGAGGGGTACCGATTCTTGCGTATAAAAGCCTTAAATAATCATAAATTTCGGTTATTGTGCCCACAGTTGAGCGAGGGTTGTTCGAAGTCGATTTTTGGTCAATAGA
>JAVBQM010000090.1:0-13944 GCA_031549065.1 Candidatus Gastranaerophilales bacterium
GAGTGTTTAAAAGAGCTTGAAGTTAAAAAAGGTGAAGCATCGGTTTTGGGGCATAAAATCATCCCGCTTGAAAGTGTTCTTTGCTATGCTCCGGGCGGAAATTACCCGCTTCCAAGTTCGGCGATTATGACAATTGTTCCCGCTATTGTTGCGGGTGTTAAAAATATTTATCTGGCTTCGCCCAAAATTCAGGCCGCTACAATTGTTGCAGCAGACATCTGCAGAGCAACGGGAAATTGCGCCGAAAACGGCGTAAGAATCTTCAAAATCGGCGGGGTGCAAGCAATTTCAGGGTTTGCCTATGGTACTCAAACGCTTCCAAAGGTTGATAAAATTGTAGGCCCCGGCAATAAATATGTTACTGCGGCAAAAAAATATGTCTATGGTGAAGCGGACATTGATTTTCTTGCGGGCCCGTCAGAAGTCTTAATTGTGGCGGATGAAACAGTTAGTTCTAAAGGGGCTGAGCTTATTTCAGCCGACATTCTGGCGCAATGTGAACACGATTTTGATGCGCGCGGTTATTTAATTACAAACAGTGAAAAACTTGCAAAAGATGTTATTGAAAGCGCCAAAAAACAGCTTGAAACCTTACCTACGGCTGATGTTGCGCGCCAAGCTTTTGAAAAATCCAGCGCAATTATAGTGAAAAATATCGAAGAATCAATTGAAATTTCAAATGGAAAAGCACCAGAACATTTAGAGTTAATGGGTTCTAAAGCCGAGGCGCTGGCTGATAAATTTACAAATTACGGCTCACTTTTCATCGGCGAAAAGTGCGCGGAAGTTTTTGGCGATTATTGTTCAGGCACAAACCACGTGCTTCCGACAAACCGCGCTGCCCGCTACACTGGCGGTTTGAGCGTTTTTGATTTTGTGAAAATACAGACGTACCAAAAAATAGACAAAGTTTATGCGGCGCAATTGTCGCGTATTTCATCAGCAATTGCCGCACAAGAAGGGCTTTTTGCTCATAAACTGGCAAGCGATCTTAGGGGAAAATAAAAATGCTACTCGAAACATTTAAAAAATGGCTTAAAAAAACACGCAACCAGCAGACGAAGCTTCTGGAAATTGCACTTGTAATACTTTACAACTTCAAAAAATTTACGTTTCATTGTAAAAATATTAATTACCCGCATAAACAGCAGTGCATTTTTGCCCTTTGGCACGCTCACCAATGTGGAATATACGCATTTGAAAACCATCATAAGCTCAGTGTAATGATTTCTCGCTCAAAAGATGGCGATATTATTGCTGCGGCGACGCAATCGCTTGGAATAAATGTTGTTCGTGGTTCACAAAGTCGCGGAGGGGTGGGCGCAACGCTTGAAATGGTCGAGCGTCTTCAAGAAGAAGAAAATATCGCGATAACAATCGATGGCCCAAGAGGCCCGGCTAGAGTGGTTAAAAAGGGCGCTATAGAAATTGCAAAAATCTCCGGCGTGCCGATTGTTCCCTTCATCTGGTACTCAGATTCAAAGGGCTGGTGGAAATTTGACACTTGGGATGAATTCCGTTTTCCGAGAGATTTTATAAAAACAATCGGTCTTTACGGCGACCCGATTTATGTTGAAAAAGACTCCACCGATGAAGATATTGAAAAATACCGCCAGCAAGTTGAAGACAAGCTCAATGAGCTTTATGAAACTGCGCAAAGAGATTTTAAAACATTAGTTAAGCCGAACTGGGACCGCTAGTAAGACCTTGCGCCCACAATCAAAGTTAAAGCAATATTTGCGCTAAATTTTTGCGATTGGGTTAAAAGCGCTGCAGCACTTTGCGTTATAATTTCGTACTTGGTAAGTTTAGCGGTTTCGCGCGCAATGTCGGCACCCATAATTCGTTCTCTTGCTGCTGTTAAATTGATAATGTTTATATCAATAAGGTTGGCATTATCCTCTAAAACATTACTTATGCCGCCCAAATACCCTTGCTGGGGCATTAAATTGGTGTTCATAACATTGTCGCATTTGGTTACTAAGCCTTCAATATTTGTATCGCTCGTGAAGTCAAAATCTGTTGCGCCTAGTGTGTTGCTGTCTAAAACCCAGCCAAATAATTTCACATCAAGTTTGGAACTCGCGTCAGCGTTTGGCCCTATTTGGTAACTTGTTGTACTTGTTCTTGCTTGTGCAACAGTTGTTGGCGCGCCGCAACTTGTCATTGTCGCCGCTTGAACACTAAAGACGCTGTCGTAAATTTGTTTTGCTTCAGCAGCGTACATTGCCTTTTCGCCATCTCCCACAGCGCCCCTGGCTTTTATTGCAAGGTCTTTAATGTCGGCAAACTTGTCATTAATCATTCCGACAGAACTGGCAACGGTATCAACCACGCCTTGAGCGTATTGTGAGTTTAACTTTGCAGACTCATAACCGCGAATTTGCGCCTCTGCTTTAATGGCTATGCTAAGCCCTGCGGGGTCGTCTTTCCCACTATTTATTCTTAAGCCCGTCGCGAGCCTGAGTTGTGCCTCTTGCATTTTTGTATTTGCAATATTTAAAATATTGCCAAGCCTAAGGCTTTGGGACAAATTCGCAATCGTAATCATTATGTCGTCCTTGTTTTACTGCAACGCTTGGGGAAACACTGCATGATAAAAACATCCCCGTCAGAAAAGTCTAACTGTAGGTCATTTTAACGGAACATTCCTATAAAACTTTAGACTTAAATTAAAATCTGTTACAAAAATTAACAAAAAAGCCGCTAAGCCCTATCCCACTTGCCGCAAGTTCCGCCATTTGAACTGACCGGGGCGTTTGCAAAATTAATGTTAAGCCCTATCCCACTTGCCGCAAGTTCCGCCCCAGCGCGCAACAATATTTCCTTTGATGTCACCGATTTTGCCGCCTTTTGTAAAGTCGGGTGCTTCGTATTCGCCTTCCAAAATGGTGATAACTTCACAATTGTTTGAACAATCCATACATCCTGCTGTAATTGAGTTGAAGCTCATATCTTTTGTTTGCCAGCCTTTGAATTTTGTGGTTTCGCCGCCATATTGGTGGTGTTCCATAGCCAAAAGCGCTGCGCCTATTGCGCCCATTGTCTGGTGGTTTTCCGGAACTACAACCTTCGTGCCCAAAGCTTCTTCAAATGCCTTAACCATGCCGGAATTTGTCGCTACACCGCCCTGGAAAGTTACGGTAGCCAAAAGCTCTTTGCCTAAAGCAAGGTTTGATAAATAATTTCTCACAAGCGCCTGGCAAAGCCCGTAAAGCAAGTCTTCAACGGGATATCCAAGTTGTTGTTTGTGAATTAAGTCGCTTTCTGCAAAAACGCCGCAACGACCCGCAATTCTTGCAGGAGAAGTTGATTTTAGTGCTAAAGTTCCAAAATCTTCAATTTTAACGTTCAGTCTTCCCGCTTGTTGGTCTAAAAAGCTTCCCGTGCCTGCTGCACAGACAGTGTTCATCGCAAAATCGGTTACAATACCGTCGCGAAGAATTATAATTTTTGAATCTTGCCCGCCAATTTCAAGTATAGTCTGAACATCGGGCACAAATGTGGATGCTGCAACCGCGTGAGCCGTGATTTCATTTTTTATAACATCTGCCCCGACAAGTGCGCCGGCCAAGTTTCTTCCGCTCCCGGTTGTTCCACAGCATTCAATTTCCCAATTGGCTTCGCCCTGTTTTTTGTGGAGTTCCGTTAGTCCACTTTGCACAGCCATTACGGGCTTTCCTGCCGTACGGAGCATGTAACTCTCTACGTATCTGCCTTTTTCATCCACCAGCGCGAGTTTTGTTGTAACCGAGCCTACGTCAATTCCTAAATAAACCTTCATATTTTGATGTTATTACAAATAAAGGGGCTATGCAAGCAAATTACGCCTAATTGACAGTGAAAAAAATAAATGTTAACATCAACTTCGGTATTTTTAAAAGGAGTTAGTTGGTATGAAAAAATTCTTAACATTGGCACTTTTGGCCTGTGCTTTTTGCTTCGCAGCTCAATCTGTGAAAGCTGAAGAACCTTTTGGTTATGCACTTTTTGGAGAATACACTGCGCCTGCGGATTTCACAATTCCCGGTGCTAAAAAATCAAGCAAAGTTGGTGAAGCAACTTGCAAAAGCGTATTCTTTGTAAAAATAGGCGACTGTTCAATAACACAAGCTATGGCTAACGGTAAAATGACGGCTGTAAACTATGCAGATTGGGATAAATTCTCAGTTTTGGGTATTTATAACACAAAAACCTTAAAGGTTTACGGCTACTAGAGCGCGCAAGCCTGTAAAAAATTAAACTGCCACTCTAAAAACTTTAGAGGGCAGTTTTTTTGTATTAAAATGTAATTATGAAAAATCTTGAAAAATTAATTAAAACTATTGAAATCCTAAGAAGCGAGAATGGCTGCAAGTGGGATAGAGAACAGACCCATACGACCTTAAAAACCAATATGCTTGAAGAAGCTTACGAGGCCGTTGATGCGATAAATTCAGGAAGCATCAAACACCTTAGGGAAGAATTGGGCGATGTTTTGCTTCAGGTTGTTTTGCATGCCCAAATTGCAAAAGATAACGGTGATTTTGATATTGAAGATGTTGCGCGTGAAATTGATGAGAAACTCATTCGCCGCCACCCGCATGTATTTTCAGACACCAATGTTAAAAATGTAGATGAAATTCTTGTTAATTGGGAAAAAATTAAAAGTACCGAAAAACCGCACCGTACTAGCATATTGGACGGTATTTCAAAAGCACAGTCGGCCCTGATGAGTGCGCAAAAAATTTCAAAAAAGGCGGTTAAAGTCGGTTTTGAATGGCAAAACCTGGAACAGCTTGAAGAGTGTGTAGCAAGCGAGTTACAAGAGTTTAAAAATGCGCAAACTCAGGAACACAAGGAAGAAGAATTTGGTGACATTCTTTTTGCACTTGTTAATTTAGCGCGTTGGCATGGGCTCGATGCCGAACAGGCGCTTATAAAATCAAACCAAAAGTTTATATGTCGCTTTAAGAAAATGGAAGAGTTCGCGCAAAAACCGCTCGAAGAACTAACTTTTGATGAGTGGGACGCACTTTGGAACAAAGCGAAAACAGCAATTGTAAAAGTTTGACAAAGGGGTGCAAACTCACTAAAATTATATCATCATGGAGAAAGTTAAAGACCTATATCCCGACACACCCCCCACAGTTTTAAGGAATAGGGAGGAAAAATTCAGAACAGCTAAAAATAGCAAGTTTTGGCATTTTGTCGGCGACCATATTTTCTTCCCGAGAATGTTGAAAAATCGTTTCTTTTCAATGCTAATTAAGGGTGAAGAAAATTTTAAAAAACTTGACCCCAGGTTTGCAACGATTTTTTGTGCTCCTCATACAAATTGGTGGGATGGAAATATCGGCTATTGTCTTCGTATGTGGTTTTTAAAAGATCATAAATTTCGTTTGATGATTGAAGAAATGAACCGCTTTCCGATTTTTCAATATGTGGGCTGTTTTCCTATAAACAAAAGAACGCCGCAAACTGCGATGAAATCACTGAAATATTGCGCTTCAATGTTTGAAGACCCTAAAGTTGCCTATTGGCTTTTCCCGCAAGGGATTATTCGACCGCCAAGTTTCAGACCAATCGAATTTCAATCAGGGCTTGCTTATCTTGTACAACATGCTGTTAAAAATTATGGCGGCATAAATGTTGTAAATATTTCAAGCAAGTATACCTTCTTGCGCGAGGATAAACCGGAAGTAATTGTGAAGGTGTTTGAACCTATGACCTTCACGGAAGCAATTACGGATAAAAAAGAATTTACAAAAAAAATGTCTGCGGAATTTGAAACTTTGTGCGATAATCATGAGCGCGAGATTTCACAGGGAAATTTTGAAGGCTACAGTTATGTTTTCAAGCGCAAGCTCTCCTGGTGGAAGCTTATTGAGAAAAAATTAAAAAACATTGGTATGAAAAACGTACAAAACACTACTACGAGTAATGAGCCCGACGGAAGCAAAAATAACTAAGGACAACAAAGGAATGAAAAAATATTCAATAGGTGTAGATTTAGGCGGAACTAAAGTTCTGGCTGCTATTATAGAAAAGTCTACGGGCAAAGTTGTGGCTGAAAATAAAAACAAGACAAAAAAAGAGCGTGGCAATGCTAAAATTTCTAAAGTGCTTTTAAAAACACTTCGCGAACTTTTCGCAGAATCAGGTATTGACAGGGACAAAATTTTTTCAATAGGCATAGGCGCCGCAGGCCAGGTGGATAGAGAACATGGCATTTTAATTAACGGGCCGAATCTTGAGTGTAAAATTTTAGAACTTAAGGATATAGTGGAACGCGAGTTTGATATTCCGACATATGTTGGTAATGATGTTGAAGTTGCCGCAATCGGGGAACTCCATTTTGGTGCCGGACGCGGTTATAGAGACATTTGCTGTATTTTTGTGGGCACAGGGATAGGTTCAAGCATAATTAAAGACGGCAAAATCCATTACGGCGCAAGCGGTACAGCCGGTGAAATCGGCCATATTATAGTAGATTTAAACGGCCGCGCCTGCTCTTGCGGTGCAAACGGCTGTTTGGAGGCTTATGCGAGCCGAACGGCTATCGAAAGCAGAATTATGGGCGCTATCAAAAAGGGCAGAAAATCAATTATAACAGACCTTACAGGCCCCTCTGGCAGCATAAGTTCAAAACATATAAAGCAATCATTAGACGCCCACGATGAAATAGTCGAACATTATGTAAATGAAGCGATAGAGTATTTTTCGGGTGGTTTGGCCACTGTAATGGACTTTTACAACCCGGAAATTATAATTTTGGGCGGCGGTGTTATTGCAAGTATTGACGAATTTTATTTGAAATCCATAAAAACGGCACGCATAAAGGCCTTGCCTATCCCAAGCATCAAAACGGTTTTCAAAAAAGCTGAATTGGGTGACTATTCAGGCGTTATTGGGGCCGCACTTTTAAAAGATCAATTTGATTTACAAAGACGCGATAAATGCGTGAGCCGCTTATAGCAAGGGGGAAGCATTGACACATAAATACGAAAAAAGTTTAAAATATAATTTGCCCGATAAAGACGGTTATTTTGGCGAGTTTGGCGGCACTTATGTGCCGGACGTCTTAAAACCAGTCCTGAAACAATTGGAACTTGATTTTGAGGCTGCTTGGGCTGATGAAAACTTTTTAAACGAGGTTTATAGCACCCTTCAAACGATGTCAGGGCGGCCAACCCCCCTATATTACGCTAAAAATTTAACCGAACATTACGGCAATAAAGCAAAAATTTACCTGAAGCGCGAAGATTTAAACCACACGGGTTCACACAAAATTAACAATGTCATGGGGCAAGCACTTTTGGCAAAACGCCTGGGTAAGAAAAAAGTTATAGCCGAAACCGGTGCAGGGCAACATGGCGTTGCAACAGCCACTGCTTGTGCGGTTTTAGGGCTTGAGTGTAAAATTTTTATGGGCGCCGAGGATATTAAGCGCCAGAAATTGAATGTCGAGCGCATGAAGCTTCTTGGTGCCCAGGTAATTTCTGTTGAATCAGGAACAAAAACCCTGAAAGATGCCGTGGATGAGGCTATCGGCTATTGGTTGAGCCACGCTGAGGATACTTTCTATGTGCTCGGTTCGGCAGTCGGTCCGCATCCTTACCCGAAAATGGTGAGATGTTTTCAAAGCATAATTGGCGTCGAAGCTAAGGAACAAGTGCTTGAAGCTGAAGGCAGGCTTCCTGACTATGCAATGGCCTGTGTTGGCGGCGGAAGCAATTCTATAGGACTATTTTATACCTTTATCGATAATCCCGAGGTGCAATTAATCGGCCTTGAGGCGGGCGGCTTGGGTATTGAAACCGGAAAACACGGCGCCAGCCTGACTTGTGGGATAAAAATGGCACTCCATGGGAGCTATCAGTATGCTTTAGCTGATGAAAACGGCGAAGTTGCCGAATCTCACAGTATTTCAGCAGGTATTGATTACCCCGGTTCGGGGCCCGAACTTTGCTATTTAAAAGATATAGGCCGTGCGAAATTTTACCCTGTGACTGATAGTGAAGCCATAGCTGCATTTGGGCGGTTGTCTAAAATGGAAGGAATTGTTCCTGCAATTGAATCTTCCCATGCTATTGCGTATCTTGAAAAGCTTATGCCGCAAACGAAAGCGGGTGAAATAGTGCTTATAAACCTCTCCGGCCGCGGTGATAAAGACGGTGAGCGCTTGATTGAGTATTTCGAGTAAAAAAATTGAAAGGTTTTTAACATCCGGCGGCGGTGCAGTACGAAAAAATCCTCAAACGCTGTCGTTGAGCGGGTTAAATTACCCTGCAAAACTTTCGTTTTTAAACTATATCAAAAGCTTGGGGCGAAAAATTTTGTTTGTAGTGTCGGATGAACGCTCTGCACTTAACTTTGAAGAAGATTTAAAAAATTTATATGAACTCGAAGCTGCGACTTTACCCTGCGCGCAGACGCAATTTTATGAAGACATTCCAAATAATTTATACATCTACTCAGAACAGCTAAAAACCTTACTGGGAGACGATTTAAAAGGTTCGAAGCGTCCGAATACTCTGATTATTCCCCCAAGGGCTCTTTTTGAGAAATTTGCGGGTAGAAAATTCTTTGAGGATAACTTTCTTGAACTAAAAAAGGGCGAAGAATACCACTATGACAGCCTAAAGCGTCAATTGAGCGAGTTTGGATACAAAAGCAGCGTTTTGGTAAATGATGTTGGTGAATTTTCTTTGCGTGGTGACATTTTAGATGTGTATACATACGCGAAACTCCCTGTTCGCGTGGAATTTTTCGGCGATAGCATTGAAGATGTCCGTTATTTCGACCCACAAACGCAAAAAAGCATCGAGAACATTGATGGAGTGAGAATTTTGCCTCTATACAAATTCTTGCTCGATACAAAAAACATTATTGAATTTGAAAAGTATTGCACCACAACAAAAAAGAGCGAACTTTGCGCGGAAATTTGTGAGAAACTCAATAATAGCGGCTATTTTGAGGGCATTGAATACTACAGCCAATTTTTTAATAAAAATATGGTCTCACTTTTTTCGTATTTTCAAGACCATGTATTGATTTTTGATGATAAGAATCAGATTTTTTCCAGACTGGAAAATTTAGATGAGCAATACAGGACTGAATTTGAGGCTGCGAGCGCTTCGGAGATAAAACTGCCGCTTAAAGTTTTTAATCATAATATATTTGAGGAAATTTCAAACGACGCGGCAAAATACATTCAAATGAGCTTTAATAATTTTGTTACAGATGTAGAAAATATTGAGTTTAACACGAATTTAATGCCCAATTTCTCTGCAGATATTGAAAAAATCGTAGAATATTTAAAAAATTGCATAAAAAACGGTAAAAAAATCAATATTTGCACAAATTTCAAAAAACGCCTCGAAGAAATTTTAAATGAACATGAAATTTTTTCGCCCCTGATTACTATAAAGCCTCAAATCCAATCAGGGGGTGAATTTGAAGATATTTTGACAGGCGAACAAACGGTTGTTTTAACAGATAAAGAACTCTTTAACCAGCGTCAAAAGCCCGTTATATCAAGTAAATATACTCAAAATAAGCAAAGTAGCGAGTATATTGAATCAATTAATGATATCAAAGAGGGTGAATATGTCGTTCATAATATCCACGGAATCGGACGCTACAAGGGTTTAAACAAACAGGAAATTGACGGCTGCTTTAAAGACTATCTGCTTATTGAGTTTGCAGGTACCGATAGGCTCTATATGCCGGCAGAGCAAGTGAATTTGCTTACGCGATATCGGGGCGAGGGCTCCGTTTCGCCAAAACTCTCAAAAATGGGTGGAAATTCTTGGGAAACAACGAAAAACAAAGTTAAAAAAGAAGTTGAAGAGATAGCATATGAACTTCTCAACCTGTATGCAAAGCGTGAAATGGCCTCAGGAATTGAGTTTGAAGCTGACACAAATTGGCAAGTTGAAATGGAAGAGGGGTTTGAATTTATTGAAACGCCCGATCAAATGCGCGCTATTAACGAAACAAAAATTGACATGGAAGCCTTAAAACCAATGGACAGGCTTATTTGCGCCGATGTAGGCTTTGGAAAAACCGAAGTTGCAATAAGGGCGATTTTTAAATGCGTTATGTCCGGGTACCAGGCTTGTATGATTTGTCCCACAACGCTTTTAAGTTTGCAGCACTTCAAAACTCTTGAAGAGCGCTTTCAGCCCTTTTCCCTGCGCGTGGCGCTTTTGTCACGTTTTGTAAGCAAAAAAGAGCAAAAAGAAACACTTTTAAAGCTTAAAAATGGTGAAATCGACGTGGTGGTTGGTACCCACAGGCTTTTGCAAAACGACATTGAGCCTAAAAACCTTGGCCTGCTTGTGATTGATGAAGAACACCGCTTTGGCGTGCGCCACAAAGAAAAACTCAAAAAAATGCGCGAAAATATAGATATATTAAGCCTTAGCGCGACCCCAATACCAAGAACCCTCAATATGGCGTTGTCTGGGCTTAAAGATATGTCCGTGATTAATACTCCGCCTAAGAACCGTCTGCCTGTTAGAACTTTTGTGGGCGAAAAAGGGCGCGGTGACGACAAAATCGGAAACGCGCTTTCAGCTCCCGCTTCTACAGCTGATAAATATATTAAAAACGCCATAGAATTTGAAATTGGGCGTGATGGGCAGATTTTCTATCTTCATAACCGAATTGATACGATTTATCATGTCCAAAAATACCTTGAAAGCCTTGTGCCGTCTGCAAAGATTGTTGTAGCTCACGGGCGAATGAAGGAAAATGAACTTGAAAATATCATGCTCGATTTTTCGCTTTCGCGTTTTGATGTTCTTCTATGTACCACTATTATTGAATCCGGGCTTGATATAACAAATGCAAACACAATTATAATTGACGATTGCGACCGCTTTGGCCTTGCGCAGCTTTACCAGCTCCGCGGAAGGGTTGGAAGAGGTGACAGACAAGCATTTTGCTATTGTTTTTACAAGTGCGGAAAAGACTTAAGCGAGTAGGCCGCAAAGAGACTCAATGCCATAAAAGAGTTCACCAGCCTGGGTTCGGGGTATCATATCGCCCTTAGAGATATTGAAATCAGGGGGGTTGGGAATATTTTGGGTTCAAAACAGCACGGACATATGGCCAATGTAGGTTTTGACACATACTGCAACCTTCTTGAGGAAACGGTAAATGAAATTAAGGCGTTCCAACAAAATGAAAAACCACGACCCAAGAGCGTTTCGACCACGATTGATATTAATGTTACGGCGTTTATACCGGATGAATGGGTGGGCTCGGTGGAACAGAAAATGCTTGAATACAAGCGTTTAAGCGATGTTAAAACCCTTGGCGAGCTTGAGCAAACAGCCGTAAGCCTTAAAGACAGGTTCTCAAAACTGCCCGAGAGTGTGGAAAATCTTATAAAACTTATTAAGTTAAGGCTTTTGGCTAACCAAAACCGTATAACTAAAATACTTGAAACGCCCGACAGCGTTAGAATTTACACCACCTTCGCGCCTGCCGAATGGCATCTTATAAGGCCAAAATTAAAAAGCGAAATTGCTGCAATCCTAAGGTTTCAAAATCCGCCCAAAACTCTTCAGGGTGCAGAACAAGGCGGCGGCATAATAATTATGAACAAGAATTATTATGATTTCGACAAAATATTTAACATATTGTCAGATTTGATGTATGATGTTTCAAGTATAGTATCAGGATTACTTGAGAACAATTAGGAGAAGGAGTTTCAAATGAGAATTGCAAAAATTATAGCACGAGGCGCGTTGGCCGTGGTAACAAGTGCACTTTCACTGGCGTTTTTGGCAGGCTGTGGTGGCGGCAAAGGAATAATTACCGTTAACGGTGAAGAAATCACTCGCGGCCAATATAACGAACTTTATAAAAAAGTAGAGAATTCCGCTTTACCCAAAGAAGCCAGAGACCCTGAAAGCCTTTATAGTTTGATTAATAAAGACAGAATCGTTAATGAATTAATTGCTAAAAAACTTTTGGAACAAGAACTTTCGAAGCGTAAAATTAAGGTAACCGAAGCGGACATTAAAGACCAAAGGTCAAAAATAGTTGAAGCCGTAGGTGGCGAAGAGCGCTTAAAAGAGCTTATGAAAGAAAACAATGTTGATCAGAAGCAATTTGAAGAAGACATTGCAAACGAAGTTAAAGTCGATAAGTTGATTGATAATGTTGCTGCTGTAAAAGTTAACGATAAAGAGGTTAAAGACTATTACACGAAAAATAAATCGCAATTTAACACACCTGACAGGGTGCGCGCGAGCCATATTTTGATTATTTCAAACCCTGAAGTAATCAGGCAAGAAATTATTGATAAAGACAAAAAAGGTGCATTAACTGCGGCGCAGATTGATGAAAAAGTTAACGCCGAAGTTGCTAAAAGATTAGAGCTTACAAAAGAAATTCGTGCAAAATTGGCTAAAAATCCTAATGATTTCGCAAAATTAGCGAAAGAATACTCTGAAGACAAAGGCAGCGGGGCTAAAGGCGGAGATTTAGGTTTCTTTGCCCGCGCAAGCATGGTAAAACCGTTCGCAGATGCTGCTTTCAGCTTGCAAGTGGGTACGATTAGCGACATCGTTGTAACTGAATATGGTAACCACATTATTCTTGTTACAGACCGTTCTAAAGCCGGTTTGCAACCATTTAGCAAAGTTGAACCAGACATTAGAGCTTATTTAGAGCAAACAAGAAAAGTTGCAGTGCTTCAAAAATTATTTGAAGGCCTGAAAGCAAGTGCGAAGATTACTTTCAACGACCCGAACTTCGATCCTGAAAACATTCAGGCGAAAATTAAAACAAAAGCCGCTGCCCAATTGAAAATGGAAAAAGATATGGGGCTTGGCGAAGCACTTCCTCCGGCCGATTTGGATAAAAAGGATAAAAAGTAAACGTGCAGGGCTTTATTGAGCGCGAAAAATTAGACGAGTTTATTAAAAATCTCAAAGCAAATAACATCAAAACAGTCACCACAAATGGCTGTTTTGACATTTTGCACCTTGGGCATGTGCGCTATCTTCAAAAAAGCAAAAGTTTTGGAGATAAGTTAATTGTGCTTTTAAACTCAGATATTTCCGTTAGAGGCTTAAAAGGCGAAGGGCGCCCTATAAACTCTGAACTCGAGCGTGCCGAGGTGCTTTTGGCGCTTGAGTGTGTGGATTATGTCGTTCTTTTTGACGAAAACTCACCTGCGGATTTATTGGCTCGGATTAAACCGGATGTGCATACAAAAGGCGCAGACTATACTCTTGAAACGCTTCCGGAGGCGCCGGTTATACTAAAAAACGGCGGAAGAGTTGAATTTATTGAGTTTGTCGAGGGGAAATCTACAACGGGGATAATTCAGACGCGCGAGAGCTAGAAAGTTCTTGTGGATTCTGTATTCCTGTTGCCTGATTTAACACGCCCAATATATTTATAAAAATATTTGTTGTTGCATGATCAGGCCTTGAATATACCGTTTGCTTAATTTTTCTTGTTATCTCTACAATTTCTTCCGGTTTGATTAATTTACCCAAAGCATCTATTTGCGACTTAAGCGCTTGCGTTTCTTGTGCAAGGGCAGCATCGCTAGGGTTATTCAAAAGGCGGGTATACTTTTCGTAATAATCAAGCCCCTTTGTTTTGTACTCTATAATCAGCTTTGCTTTTTCGATTAAGCCTGTCATATAGGCTTCTGTTTCAGGGGTTAATTCGCCTGCTTTTCTCAGCTGTTCCATTCTGGATGTGCAGTTATTAATTAAGAATCTATTGCCGTTTTGTTGTGCTAAAACTTCCTCATGCGAGAATTGATATTGGTTGAATTTAGATTCTCCCGCAAACCAGCCATTAAAACCTGAAATGCCCGCGTTACCTTCTGTTGTTGTGAGCTGTTCCCTGAAAGATTTTATTGCCAGTTCAGTCTGTTCGGGTGTTAACCTTGGAGATTTCAGGCTAAAACCCCTGCCGCAATTGATT
>JAVBQM010000132.1:0-4246 GCA_031549065.1 Candidatus Gastranaerophilales bacterium
TTTGTTCATTAGAAAGTAAACAGGGCTTTTGTATTTTTCAGGTGTAAGAGAATAATCCCAAATCAAAAATGCGTTAAAACGGCCTGATGTTAAAAGAATAAATTCAATTTCAATAAAATCATCAAATTTATAGGTGTCAGGGTTCAAAAAGTCATGCATTTCAACATTTTCGCAATATTCAAGCCTTCTTATCAACCCGCTGAATTCATCGCGGTTTTTAAGGCGCGTGAAAATTAGCGAACTGGCGTTATTCTCGGCACTTGGTGTTAAAATCGAGCGCACAAGAGCAACAACCGTGCTTTTTGAAATTAAGCCGCTTTCTGCGTTTTTTATTAACTTTTTGAAAGTTTCTGTTTTCATTAAGCAATCTTGGCTTTCCTATTGTTGAACCCTTTATTAATCGCATATAAAACAGCCTGTGTTCTATCGTTCACCTGAAGTTTTTGGAAAATATTATTCACGTGAGTTTTCACAGTGGTTTCAGAAATAAACAATTTCGCCGCAACGCCTTTGTAAGTGATGCCGTTTGTTAAAAGTTCAAGTACTTCTTCTTCACGGTTTGTAAGATAGTTTAAAAGGTTTTCTTCATTGCTTTGCGCGCCTTGTCCGCCCGGGTTTTTCTCGAATTCTTGGAAATATTCAAAGAATTTTGAAGTTAGCGAATTAGGCAAATAAATTTTACCTGAAACTACTTCATCAAGCGCATGAATCAATTGCGCACTTGCCATTGTTTTAAGGATGTAGCCTTTAGCGCCAAGTCTCATCGCGCGGAAAATCAAATCAGCATCGTCATAACCCGTAAGAGCAATAATCTTTGTCCCAAGACCCAGTTTTTCAATTTCACTTATACCTGTGATGCCGTCAATTTCGGGCATATTAATGTCCATTAAAACCAAATCGGGTTGGTATTTCTTAATAAGCGCAATTGCTATATTCACATTCGCGGCGTTAGCAATAACCTCGTAATCATTTTCAAGATTAATCAGCTCACGAATACCTGAAGCATGATCGTAGTTATCATCTACAACAATAACTCTTGATTTTCTTTTGAATTCCCCAATTCTCATATAATCCCCCAAATTTAGTAATATTCTTCATCCTTAATTTGAATATTACCTTCAATGGTGTAGGCAAACATCAATGAAGGGGTGGATTTTTATAGTATTTGGGGTGGACACAAAGGTTTAGACCTATAGATTGATAAGGGCGGTTTGGCCATGTGCAACTAAGGGTTTTTGTTGTCAAGAGCGGAAAGGACGCAAGGGGCAAAATTACGTTCAATGGTGTAAACTAACAAAAGTATTGCTCACCTGTTTGAATGGTTAACAAACATGTGACTTTTTAATCCATATCATTAATATAGAGGATAATTGCAGCGCAAAGGTTAAGTTTTATTTTTTACAGACCGTTATGATTAACGGGGGATAGTTTTTGTGTTTAGTCCAAATATTCAAAATTATATAAATACCAGTGGGGAAGCTGCCGCAAAAGCACGGATTAGACAGCTTGGAAATTATGTTGCCACACTAAGCCCGCAACAAACAGAAGCTGCAACAACCGCACAGGCAAGCACTCAAGCCAAAATTTCTCCGTTCGGGGACATTTTAAAGAGCACCGCTGTTGAGCAGGGTTATGGCTATCAAAAACCACAAAGTGTTAATGGGATTAACGCTCCAAAATCACCTTTTGAGATTGACTTACCACCCGCAATAAGCGAAATGCCTGCATTTGGCAGCCTTACAAAAAGTACCGGTATTACAAAAGACCAGATTCTTGATCTCATTGAAAAAGCAGCAAAAAAACACGGGGTAGATGAAAAACTTGTAAAAGCTTTGGTAAAACAAGAAAGCGGGTTTAACCCGGACGCTAAATCATCAGTTGGCGCGCTTGGCTTAATGCAATTAATGCCCGCAACAGCAAAAGACTTGGGTGTTGACCCAAATAACCCCGCGCAAAACGTTGAAGGCGGTGTGAGATATTTAAAATCAATGTTAAATCGCTTCAGAGGTAACACTGTTTTAGCTCTCGCAGCTTATAACGCGGGCCCGGGCGCAGTTGAAAAATATGGCAGTGTGCCGCCGTACCCTGAAACGCAAAATTACGTAAAATCAATATTGAAAAATTATCTGTAAGGAGATAGCTATGACACAAGGTTTTAGCCCAAAAATTAATTTATTTGAAAGAATTGAACCCTCAAAATTGCATTCTGAAAGCATTGCTCCAATGAGAATGCAAAATATTGAACAGCCGGAAGGGCCTAATTTCAAAGGAGTTATCTCGGGGCTCGTTGAGAAATTAAACACGGAAGTGAGCGCACCGGATACAATTTTAAACCAAGCGCTTGTGGGAAACGCCGATGTCCATGATGTTATGGCCGCAATTTCAAAAGCGGAAATTCAGATGAACATTGCCACAACAGTAACTACAAAAGTACTACAAACGTATGAAAAAGTTATGCAAATCCAGATTTAGCGTTGTTCTTAAAGCGTAATTAATAGTATAATCATAAGTGGGGAACGTTTTTTAGATATGAATTTCGATTTCAAAGCACTTTTAGAAAATAAAGTTGTACTCTACAGCGTTATCGGGGTTGTAGCGGCTGTTTTGCTGTTAAGCATTATCCTTGGTATTTCCGCATCTGTTTCTAATAACAAAGGTGAAGGGAAAAACAAACCGGCAGCCCAAAAATTAGACAGACCCGTAGAACTTTTTACATCGGACAAAATTGGCCAGGTTCTTGAAGTTCAAGCTCTTTTGGCACGTCAGGGGATAAGGGCTAAACGCACGTCTGACGGCGGTTCAAAATCTACCCTTGTTTTAGACACCAAAGGCGGCGGCTGCAACGACCAAGGCACCTGCACAATGGACGATAGAGACAGAGCGCTTTTAGCACTTGTTGGAAGCGGTCTTGTAGATGAACACATGGGCTTAGAAATTTTTGATAAGGGCGATTTTACATCAACCAAAGAAGATAAAAGAATCCGCCTCGTTCGCGCAATGAACGGTGAATTGGCGCGCTTAATAAGAAAAATTGAAGGCATTGACAACGCTCAGGTGTTTATTTCAATTCCCGAACAAACTTTCTTCGCTTCACGTCAAAAACCGATAACCGCAACGGTTCAAGTGGCAATTCCAAGCGGGAATAAACTTGATAATATAAAAATTAAAGCGATCACGAACTTGCTTCTTGGCGCGGTAAACGATTTAAAGGCTGAAAATATCTCTATAACCGATACAAACGGCACCACTTACAACAGCATTATTGATGATTCGGGCGACGCTTTAAGCAAAATTGAAGAAAACGACCGCTATATGCAAAACAAGGTCAGCTCACAATTAGACAGACTTGTAGGCAAAGGGAATTATGTTGTAACGGTTTCGACGTTTTTGACTCAATCTCCTGTTGAGAAAACAAGCATAATTTATGACCCTGAAAGCAAAACTTCTGTAAGCGAACAAGGCTTTACGGAAAGACTCGGCGATTCTTCTAATGATAGCAACTCTGCCACCAATGCAGTTTCAAGCTATCTGCCGTTTGGTGTTCCAAACTCCGGCGCAAGTTCTTCACAAGATAGAAGCTATCAAAGAAACGCGACCGAAACACAATATGGTGTTTCAAAAACGCAGGTGAATGAATATATGAAAGCCGGCGTTATTGAAGAAATTTCAGTCGCTGTTTCACTCGACCAAAGCTCTGTACCTTTGAGTATGAGTATCCAAGAACTCAAAGAATTGATTGCGCGCGCGGCAAGCCCAATGGTGGACCCTGATAACGTTTCTATTGCATTTGTAGATTCGGCCGATGCAAAATTGGCGGGTGAGCGTGGAAGCGAACTCCCAAAACCCGAAGAATCAGGCAACCCTTGGTGGATAGTCGGCCTGGTACTTTTAATCGGATTAGGACTCGGATTGAAGCATATTTCTCAAAATGTCCGCAAGGAAGCAGAAAAACAAGAAGAAGAAATGCACTTACTCAAAAAACGTGCGGTTGAACAAGAAAAACAAATTCAAGATATGAACCTCAAAGCAGCCGAACTTATCCAAAGGCAAGCTCAGATGGCGCAAAATTTAATCGAACAACAAAATATGCAAGCAATTCAGCAGCAGCAACAAAGTCAGGTAATGACAGCACCGCCGCCGCTGGATGAACATCTTAGCCAAACACTCAGCGATTTGAAAATGGATTTTGATGATGTTGATGAAAATGAGGCTGTGGAAAATTTAAAGAGTTGGATTGAAACATAAA
>JAVBQM010000006.1:0-4988 GCA_031549065.1 Candidatus Gastranaerophilales bacterium
TACAATAGCACAATTTATTTAGATTTAATATCCAGAATTCAGGCTGCGCTTGGAATTAGGACTCTTTTGCCTGTCGATAAGCAAACAATTCCAATTTGGCTCGCCTCGTTTCTTTGCTTCAAGCTGGATTTGGTCGGGGGCGAATATATTACAAGTTCGCACGGCATAAGCGCAAAAAACGCCACAAAAGACCTTAATGACCAGGGTTCTCAGTTTTTACCAAACGAAAGTATGGAGTTTGTGAATAAAATTGAAGAAATCCTTAATACTATTGAAAAAGAGGGGTTTTACGAAATTAAATTTGCTGCACTTAACGACGACCTGATTGACCAAAAAGTAATGCAAAAATTTAACGATGGGCTCGATTTATACGTTGAATACCTCAAAGAAGGTGTCGCAAGCGAAGAAAATCTCGCATTGATTTGCAATAACAACAATAAAATCGTTATTGATAACGTCGGCGGCTGTGCGTACAATACGCTTTCAAAAATACTCGAAAAGCTTGGTGTAGCGGGCAATTTCAAATGGCTAAATATTGAAGAAGACCCGTTTTTCCACGGCATAGGCAAAGACACTAAAGACGGCAAATTTTACGATTGGTCGCTTGATGTGACGGTTTTGGCTAAAAATAAAGATGGCGCCGATTATTTCCCGGTGGTTGAAAGCTTGGGATATGACAAATTGCTTGCCGATATGCCGGTTGGAACGGTTGCCCTTATAACAGACCCCGACCATGACCGTCTCACTGTTGTACAAATTGACAACGAAAATTGCAAGACGTCTTTAGCGCGCGCAGGAGTTGATTATTCGCCTCTGGGTAATGGCAGAATTTTAAGCATTTACAGTGCTAATCAGGCATTTTTAATGATGGCCGATTTTTGGGCAAAATCGCTTAAAAAAGCGGGTAAATTCGACAAACACAAACGCTTTATTGTTAAAACCACTCCAAGTTCGAATGCTTGGCAAGAGTGGGCAAGCGCTAACAATATCGCTACAATCAACACCCCTGTCGGCTTTAAAGAAATCGCGAACGTTTCTAAAAAAATTGAGGCGCAAATTAAAAAAAGCGTGCAAAATATCACTGTTGAAGATATTTTCGGCAATACAATTGAACTCGGTTCTGACCCCAAACTTATTTTCGGAGGCGAAGAATCCGGCGGTATGATAGTTGGCGCAGAAGGTTTTATTGAATCGCTTTCTGGTAGAAAAGCTCTTGCGATGCGTGAAAAAAGCGCATCTGAAGCCATAATTCTTGCTTCCGCACTCGTTTCAAGTTTAAATGTGCCGCTATGGCAGTATTTAGAGGATATTTACAGTAAAAACAAAATTATCTCGCGCTTTGATGTTCGAGAAGATATTTCATACTATAACGAGTCTGAGCCTGATATTGAGAAATTAAAAGAAGCCAAGTTTTTAGGTGAAGCAAAGCGCACAAAAAATGACCTATTCTTCTTAGCGCTTGCAATCGGCGCAACGGAAAATAAAATTACTATCGAAAATGTAAAAGAAATTTTGAGCAAAACATTTTTAGAACTTGATTTTTCGAACCTTGAAAATGTCAACTTTGTAGGCGACGGCACTTATTTTAAATTTTCAAATAAATTCATTGAAATTCGCCCTTCGGGCACAGACGCTAAAACAAAAGCTTATGGTGGCGGGGATGATAAAGCGGAATTATTAAAATACGCTAAAATTCTGGGTAATTATTCGGGCGATTTAAACGAAACCTATTTAAAATATCTGGATGCACAATATGTTGAAGATTCTAAGGAAAAATCTCTTTCAATTTACGACAAGTTTGCGCAAAAAGGAGCGGATTTTGAACAATTCTCGCCGCCTGATTACAGTTTTTTTAACTAAGTTTTATAAATAAAACTTAGTTAAATGTGCTTTTGTATATTTGAAACAATTGAAGATTTTGGCATTAAACCAACCATAACTTCTTTTGCTTCACCGTCTTTAAATACGAGTAAGCTTGGTAAACCTGAAATTTGATAAGCTTTTGCAGTTTTAAGGTTATCATCTGTATTGATTTTAACAACCTTCAGCTTGCCTTCAAATTCACCTGCAATTTCATCCAAAAGAGGTGCCAATTTTCTGCAAGGTCCACACCAGGGTGCCCAAAAATCAACCAATACTACGCCTTCTGCCTTTAAAACCTCGTTGTCAAAGCTTATGTCGTTAACATCTTTTGCACTACTCATTGTTATATCTCCAAGTTTAGTATTATACTTAAAATATGAATATTGATAATATAGTTCAAAATTTGAAAAATGACAATAGCCACAATAGGGTAATACGAAGTGATTTTGTGCAGTTTATGGAAAAGGTTAATGACCCTTTTATTGCTCTCATTGCAACGATTTTAAGCCTTCGTACTAACGACAGAACAACTTATCCCGCTACGTTAAAAATGTTAAAATTAGGCAGTACGCCGAAAGATTTTGCCGATCTAAAACCGGATATACTTGCCCAAGCCATTTACCCTGTAGGCTTTTACAAGAACAAAGCCGAACAGATAATAGAAATCGCCAAAAAGCTTTGTAGTGAATATGAATGCGAGGTTCCAAATTCCATTGATGAACTTGTAAAGTTCAAAGGTGTCGGAAGAAAAACTGCAAACCTTGTTCTGACTAAAGGTTTTGGGATTCCTGCAATTTGCGTAGATATTCACGTTCATCGCATTTGCAATCGCCTTGGTTACGTTAAAACAAAAACACCCGATGAAACAGAAATGGTTTTGCGCAAAATTCTCCCCAAAAAATATTGGATAGATTTTAATACTCTTCTTGTAACCCACGGGCAAAACGTTTGCAAACCGATTAAGCCAAAATGCGAGATTTGCTCAATTGCGCATCATTGCGAGTTTTTTCGCGCTCTGAAGTAGAATTGTTTTGAGGCTGCGCCTTGTTCATTCTTCTTTCTAAAAAAGCGTAGCGTGCTGCTATTCCTAAACCTATGCCAGCCAACAAATATGTGCTCCAAGCGAAAGCATAATTTCTTATAAGCGGCTTGAGGTCAAGTTTTCCCAAAACTCCCTGAGCCGCTTTTGCGGCTTTTACCCCGCGTATTGAAGCAACGCCTTCTTCAACTATTGTCGGTAAAAATGCCAAAAAGCCCAATTTGCCCGCATTTCTTTCGACAAAATTCGGTTTTTCGCCTTCTTTTTTGGGCATCAAACCATTTAAAATTAAAAGCGCCGGCGTTACAAAAGAAAGGTAGCCTCGAGAAGCCTGCAAAAACTTTAACAACATGTTTTTGGCATTACAAGCGTGTCCAAGTTCGTGCAACATTAAAGACGGTTTTGCTGCAGGCGCAACGGCAAGCTTGATGCCATCATGGTAAAACGCATTTTGTCCTTCTGCAACAGGAGCAAGCACGCTCGGGTCTAAACGGTATTTTTCGGCAATATTCACTATGCTTTCCGCAGTATTTTTTATGTACTCAACCCCGATATTTAACTTATTTTTTTTCACCATTTCGCTTGCGATATAAGTGGAATTTTCAGCCGAAGTAAACTCTTTACCCCTCATAAGTGCATAGCCGGCAGTTTGTGACAACTTATTTAAAACTGTTGTAATAACTTGTAAAGCACCTGCGGTTGCAATAGTTTTAATGTTTTCGGCTTCTTGATCCGGCCGCTCTAGGCCCTGTTGCACAGGTTCAAAAGTCCGCGTAACGGGCATATTCGGGTTAATTTGAGTTACCCTGGAATAGTCTTGAAAGTTTTTTATCGAATTAATTTGCGCGCTCATACGTTCACATAAAAACGCTCAAGGTAAAAAATTGCCTAATGTCATTGCATTTCCCTTTGTTTATTATATGCTATTTTTATAGCAAGTCAGTCTGTATGGATTCGAATCCAGCCGGCCAGGTAAGAAAGCTTGCAAAACGTAGAATACGAAAGGAAATATTATGGCAACAGCAACTTTGGTTGAACTTTTAGATGCAGGGATGCACTTCGGGCACCAAACGCAAAAATGGAACCCTAAAATGAAACCCTATATTTTTGGGGCAAAAAACGGAATTTACATTCTTGATTTAAGAAAAACATCTGATTTATTGGATGAAGCGTACAACACCGTACGCGATTTCGCTTCTCGCGGAAGAAATGTTGTTTTTGTAGGTACAAAAAAGCAAGCATCTGATGTTGTGGCAGAAGAAGCAAAAAGAGCAGGCGCATACTACATCAACCGTCGTTGGTTGGGCGGTATGATGACAAACTTTGAAACAATCCGCGGTCGTGTTAATAAACTTCGCGAACTTGAGGCGTTTATGGAATCGGGCCACATTGCAAAACTTCCAAAGAAAGAAGTCGCACAATTGAGCCGTCAATTATCAAAATTAAACAAAACACTTGGCGGTATTAAAGAAATGAAAGGTATGCCTGATTTGCTTTTCGTAGTTGACCAGAAAAAAGAATTGATTGCGATTAAAGAAGCAAACAAGTTGAAAATTCCTGTTATTTGCTTGGCCGATACTAACGCTGACCCGGATGGCATTGATTATTTAATCCCCGGCAACGACGACGCTATTCGTTCAATCAAACTTGTAGCTGCGAAATTGGCCGATGCCGTTATTGAAGGCAAGAGTTTAAGAAAAAACAGCGCAACTGATGTAAAAGTTGAAAGAGTGAGCGCAAAAGATGCTAACGCTGAAGCAACAGAAGAAGCAACAACAACAGAAGAATAAATAGTTTACGCGCGCCCCTTAACAGGCGCGCTTTAATAAAAAGGAGTAAAAAATGGACATAACAGCCTCTATGGTTAAAGAATTGCGCGATAAAACAGGCGCAGGTATGATGGACGCTAAAAAAGCGCTTGTTGAATCAAATGGCGATATGGAAAAAGCCGGCGAACTTTTAAGACAAAAGGGCATTGCTTCTGCTGATAAAAAAATGGGCAGAATCGCAGCCGAAGGGCTTGTGGGCTCTGTAGTTGAAGGTAAGGCCGGAGCTTTAGTCGAAATTAACTGCGAAACAGATTTTG
>JAVBQM010000048.1:0-14437 GCA_031549065.1 Candidatus Gastranaerophilales bacterium
TATCAACTACTAAACTATATAACAAAAATTAAAGAGAATCAAACCCTAAATCAAGCGTTGGTGCATGGACAATAAGCGCGCTTGTAGAAATAATATCAACACCGGTTTCAGCAATTTGCGCAACCGTATTTAAATTAACCCCGCCGCTAACTTCAATAATCGCGGCAGAGTCAATAATTTCAACGCTTTTTTTAATATCCGCCATGCTCATATTATCAAGCATAATTATGTCAACTCCAAGTACCACCGCTTCTTTCACCTGTTCAATTGTGTCGCATTCGACTTCAATTTTATGGGCATGGGAAATATTTTCCCTAACTTTCTTGACAGCACTTGTGATTGAACCTGCGGCTGAGCCACCAAAAAATGCAATATGGTTGTCTTTCAACATGACACAATCTGATAAATTAAATCTATGCAAAGAACCGCCACCAACTTTAACAGCATATTTTTCAAAAATTCTAAAATTCGGGGTATTTTTTCGAGTGTCCGCGATTTTTGCGCCCGTGCCTTTAAGTTTTTGCGCAAATTTATCAGTGTAAGTTGCAATCCCGCTCATTTTCTGCGCATAATTCAGTGCTAGTCTTTCGCCCGTTAAAACGCTACGCGCAGAGCCTGAAATTTTGGCTATTTTTTGTCCGACATTAATGTGTTCGCCATCGTGTGAATAAAACTCAACTTCAACACCGCCTAAAGTTTCAAACACAAGCTTAAAGGGCATTTCTCCGCAAAAAATTCCTTCCTCACGCGATACGAAAAAAACTTCAAGTTTATCGCTATCCAAACAAATCGCGTCAGTTGTGATATCGCCATAGCCTATATCTTCAATTAATGCGGCCTCAACATGCTTTTTAACAATAAATTCATTGAGCAAAAACACCGCCCCCGTTATTAATTTGTGCACCGGTTTCCAGTGCCCCGGAATCACTCAACGAAGCGCTATCACAACGGTAATGCGCGCCTATTCCTTCTTTGCGCCCAAGCGCTGCTTCGGCAATTGCACGCGCAACTACAAGCATGTTTCGAAGTTCATATTGTTCACGGTTTAAACATTTTCTTTGCGCGCCTTCACATAGCCCAAGCGCTTTTTCAATTTCGCTAAGTTCAAAAAGCGCATTTGTTAAACCCTTTTCGCTTCTTAAAATACCGGCATTATCCCACATAATATTTTTAATTTTTGAAATTAAGGTCTCTGTATCAATTTCGATTTCGCAGTCAATGTCACTTGAATAAGCATCGATAGTGGCTTTTACTGCTTCATCAATCATTTTTGGGGCTTCTAAATCAGCTTTGCTTAACAATTTCGCAAGTTCATAAGCCGAAACAACGCATTCCAGAAGCGAATTTGAAGCAAGACGGTTGGCGCCATGAAGCCCTGTGCAACCAGCTTCGCCAATTGCATACAGCCCTTTAATAGAGGTTGTGCCATTCACCCGGGTTGAAATTCCGCCCATACAATAATGGGCCGAAGGAGCAATAGGAATAAGCATTTGCCCTAAATCAATTCCGCTATCTTCACAAATTTTTGTAATACCCGGAAAACGCGTTTTAAATTTATCTGTGCCGATTTTTGAAATATCTAAATAAATTTTCCTGCCTTCATTTTGCTGCATATACATATAAATCGCGCGCGAAAGAACGTCACGAGGTGCCAATGACCCTCGTTTATCATATTTTTCGACAAAATGTTCGTCGGTTTCATCAACAACAACCGCGCCTTCGCCTCTTACAGCCTCAGAAATTAATGACATCTTGCCGCCACCGCAACATGGTGCATCAAGCGCACTCGGGTGAAATTGAATAAACTCCATATCTCTTATCTTTGCGCCCGCGTTAATTGCAAGAGCCAAACCGTCACCGGTTGCAATGCTTGGGTTTGTAGTGTATTTGTAAACCTGACCCACGCCGCCTGTGGCAAGAATAGTCGCATTTGAATAAATTGCCTCGTAACTATCTGTTTCGCTGCTATAAGTTAAAACGCCTTTACAATCGCCATCTTGGTCGCACAAAAGCTCAACTGCAAGAGTTTCTTCATAAATTGTTATGTTGTCACAAGCATTAATTAATTCGCAAAGCTTGCTTTCAATGACTCTGCCCGTGCAATCGCCGCCTGCGTGTAAAACGCGCGGAATAGAGTGCGCCGCTTCAATGGTAAAATTGAGCTTATTTTTCTCATTTTTGTCGAATTCCACACCAATTTTAAGCAAATCTTCGATAACTTTTGCAGAATTTTCGGAAATAAATTTCACAACGTTGAAATCGGAAAGTCCACAACCGGATTTAATAGTATCACTCACATGCAAGCTTGTTGAATCGAGTTTATTTTCAGGAAGCACGGCAACAATCCCACCTTGAGCCAAACGCGAATTACTTTCATTAAGCCCGGATTTTGTGATAAGCAAAATTCCGTCTTTATGATTTTTGGCACACGAAAGTTTATATGCAAGGTACAACCCGGCAATGCCACTGCCTACAATAACTACGGAGTATTTTGAATATTTCAAGGCTCATCACCCTTTTATGCTTCAAGTTACATATTATTACAAAAGCTTTTTTTATCCAACCCCCGTGTTGTTAGTCAAAAATTACTCCCGCAGAATTAGTTTTGATGTGTTCAAAAAGTTATGCCAAAACAGCTTGAAAACCTTTGTTTTTGGGGAAAAAGTTTTCATTTTCGTGCGCAAAAAATTCGTTTGCAAGATATAGTTTGATAATATATGCAATATGAAGGAAAAACTTTTAAATATTGATTTTAACAAAACCCCAATTGTTAAAATCCGCGTTATTAATGAATTTGATTCAAATGCGCTTATTAAAAACAAAAAACAATACCCCTTTGAACTTGTTAAAAATGTAACGGTTAAAATTTCAACAAGTATACGCGATTTTGCCTTTACAATCCCGCGCGGTTATTGTTGGAACGGCGCTGATATCCCCCGACCGCTGTTTTTGTTGGGACAATCCAAGGACAATCAATATTTAATTGCGTCTATGGTGCATGATTATATGCTTGAATACAAAGGGGTTCTCTACAACAGCGTTTTAAATCGAGAAATAAGCACTGAAGACTACAGACGCCTTACAACGCTAATTTTTAGGGAAATTTTAAAAAAGCATAGAACAAATGTTATAAAGGCAAACGTTATGGCCGGCGCGCTGGATTGGTTTCAAAAATGGCTGAACCGCGACCAGTGGAAGGCTCTTAAATAACAACCAAGGTCCTTTTATGTTTCTCTTGCGTGTGAAGTTCGTAATTTATAATTTCCGGCGATATTTTCTTCCCGGCGCAAGCCTGCAATTCCTTAATTTCGCCCTCATAAACTTTCGGGTCGGCTTTATAGAAAATAAACTTACCCCCAAGTTTAAGATGCTGTTGCGAATTTTTATAAATTTCAGCCATTTTCCCAACCGCGCGAGATGTAATAATATCAACATTTTGCGGCACAAGATTTTCAACACGACCGCAAATCGGCTTTATATTTTTTAACCCTAATTCGCGCACAGCTAAATCAATGAAGTTGATTTTTTTAGATATAGAATCAACCGCGGTAACATCAATATTTTCAAAACAAACCGCCAGAATAAGACCGGGAAACCCTCCGCCTGTGCCAACATCGAGAATTTTAAGCGCATCGCCTGCCATCTTGCCCCCTGCAATGCGGTCAAAGTTTTTGTATTTGCAAATCGCAAGCGAATCAAAAATATGTTTCTCAAAAAGAAAAGATAAATCCCCCTTGCTCATAAGGTTTGTATGTGAGTTGTAATCTAAAAAAAGTCTTTCCCAGGCATTAATTTTTTTGCATACTTCTTTGGAAAACTCAAGCCCGAGTTCGCTTTTCAGGATTCCAAGCTGCTTTTCTTTCATGGCTTAAATTCCCTGATTGCATTATCGTAAGCCTCAACACCCATTTTAATTTTCATATCTTCAAGGCGGGAGTTGATTTTTTCAATATTTTCCTCGCTCGCGCTCTGCCCGAGCACTTTTTTGGCTTCAAGATAGCTAAATACAGCATCGTTATTGAGCTTTTTGGCGTAATAATAATCCCCGATTTCGCACAAAGTAAATGCGAGTTTGAAATTATCTTTAAGTTTTAGCGCCGCTTTTTTTGCATCCGTTAAGTATTTAAAATACGCTGCAACATCACTATATTTAACATTTTGCGCAAGTTTGTCGTAAATGAAATAAAGCTCCTCAAAGCTGCCGCCGCTTTTATTAAACGCCTCAATAGCGGCATTATAATAATTAAGCGCCTCGTCACCCGAAAGAGTGTCAGCCAAAGCAAGGCATGAAGCGCCAAGGAACTGATTTTCGCCCTTTGAAATATTTTTCCTGTAAAACTCTCTCGCCAGTTCGATTTCTCCGCGCAGGTCATAGATTTGGGCAATTTTATAACAACTCTCGCAAAAAATTGCAATTAATTTCGGGTCATCGCCCTGTTCTGAAATTTCAAATGCTCTTTGGTATTTTTCAAGCGCATTATTATTGTTGGCGCCTCTGCTTTCTTCAATTTCGCCATAGTGAAAAAAAGTTTTTGCAAGCGTTAAAGGCGCTGCAACATCGGGCTTTGCAAGGACTTTATCAAAATATTTTATTGCATTTTCCCAATTAAACAAATTTTTATAGATTAGCCCTATGTGGTACAAGGAATGCAAAGCGCGTGATTCATTTTCCATTTTCAAGAGGTCAAAAAGCTTGATTTCACAGCTGATTGCCTGTTCAAATGCGTTTGTTTTAATATAATTCTTGGTTAACTTCGATAAAATTTTCACTTCAAGAGCGAGGTTGTTATCGCCATTTAAGAAGCGCGCCCGATTCAAAAGTTCAATGGCGCCGCTATAATTATAAACACCCTCGCACGCTGACGCGTGCTCGAGCAGTTGGGGAATGCCCAGTTCTTTACCCTTGTGGTCTTCAAGACGAAGGGTGGAAGGAGCCTCACTTTCTTCAGGAATTTTATTCCAGCTGATGGCGTTGGTGTAAGTCTGCGCAAGGTAAGAAAAATTTGGCGCATTAGAGCGCGAAGCATTCAAGCGCGGTGAAAAATGCGCAACAAGATTTCTTAAAGATTCTCTGGAAAGCCTTAGAAGCCTGTTTTTAGGGCTTTTTGAAAGCTCATTTTCATAAATTTCAATAAATCTGGCAGCGAATATATTTTTTTCTTTCGTACTGATTTTGTTTAGGAAATAGTATCTCAAATGCTTCCTTAAAATTACTTCGCTATCCTGCGCGCCGCTTTTAAGCGCTCCGATTTTTAAAAGATATTCAACCTGCCCGGTTGTAGCTAATCCGTACTGATTCAAAAACTCCACACTTGTTGTATGGTAGAGCATGGCAAAAGTTTTGAGTAAGTCTTGGTATTCATCGCTAATCGCTAAAAAGCGCTTCACATCATCTTGTTGAGAAGCAGGGACTTCAATTGTGATGGCATTTTTACCTGATGTATTAATTGTTTCGCTTGTAATCAAAACAAGTTTAACATTTTTAAAATCAGCAATGCGGAATAAAAAATCTGAAATTTCTTTTTTAGCACGGACAAGCTCAAAGTTATCAACCACAACTACAAAATCGCAATTAGCTTCAGAGAAATAATTGACAATTTTACTTGAAAATTCCTCAGAAATAGCTTTTTTCAAGGTGATATTTTTTGAAGTTGAATATTGCCTGAAAGAATCGTAAAAATTAAGCAGAAAGTCATCAATTGTGCAAAATTCAAAACAATTGTGATAAAAGGTGAGAAACCTTTCCTCGGAAAGTTCCAAGGAACGCACTACTGCACTACTTTTGCCACATCCATCCGGACCATGCAAAATCAAAATATCATGAGGCGAATTATAGAAATCGCATATTCGTTTTATGAGGTCATCCATATCGATATTTTACACAATTTGAAGCTATCCGCGTGCTTTGTAACAATTTGTAAATAGTAGGCAACCTTTTATCTTCAGATGTTTTATCAAATCGTTAGTCGATCGTGTTTTAACTAGGAGCGTTAATGGCAGAAGTGGCCGCAGTAAACAATAATATAAGCTTGCCGACAAACACTTATATTGCGCAAAAAAAGAACCCTCACTTGGCAAATGAAGACCATATTATTAAAAAACACCCTTTAATCGGAGCAAGGATAACACTCGACAAGCTTGGAAAAAGCGTTTTTTCTTATTCTGCAAAAGGCATGAAAGGTTCTGTTAACGGTAATTTCTACGAATACCTTTCCATGGGTTTAATTCCAAATATAGTCGGTTCTGCTATGTTGATCGGGCTCTTTAACGGTGCAAACAAATTCTTTGCGCACCAAGACAAAGCCGCAGCAAGTCTCAAAGGCGCTCAATTTGGCGCAGGAGTGGTACTTTACGCGGTCGGCAAATGGCTTGGCACAAAATTAATCACCAAAGGCGTACATGCAGGAACAGGCATTGATATGGACATGCCTTACAAAAAGTTCGTACACGAATTATCTGAAGACCCGAACAAAGACCCTAAGACCAGAGTTGAATACCACAGGGTTTATGAAAGCGTTGATTTCCCAAGAACGGATTTATTAAACAAAATGGGCGAAGAAGAAGGCGACCGTTACAAATATTGGGATAAAATCGCCAAAAGAATGGGTTATAAAGAAAAATTAAACTCGCCGGATCAGGAAGTTACGCCAAAAATCAGAAAAACTATAACAAAAGCCCGCGCAGCACAATATATCAGCTCATATCTTTGGGCAGCAACAGGCGTAGCACTCGGAGCGCAACAACCGTTCGGCTACATACTCGACAATAGTTTTAAATCTATGAATAGATTCGATAAAATAAAAGCTTTCCCTGCAAAACTTGCAAAGGCACTTGTTAAAAGCTCAAAAGACTTATTTGCAGGCAGAAACGCTGAAGGCATTATAAACAAAAAAGCGGGAATCATGGGCAAGACCTTAATTTTCGCAGCAATCGGAAGCACGGTTCTTGGTGCAATTAACGCATGTGTAGGCTTTAGGGCGAAAAAAGAAAATGGCAAAGTAGTATTCGACAAACAAAAAGAAATTGTTGAAGGGTAAAAATGAACGGCATAAACAATAATATTTCATTTAAAAATCAAACAGTCTCTCAAAATTCATTGAGAGAGAGAAATCTCTTCAATTCTTTAGAATTAGAAAGTACTTCAAAGCAGATTGATCCTCCAAAAGGCAAACTTCTTCCAAATTACAACCCCGTTACAGGCATTATGGTTGGCACAATTAATACGGGTAAAGATATCGGAAAGTTTGTAAAAGCTATTGCGACAGGCAAATCTGACGATAACAGCCTCGGAAGAATGAACGACATCGGTTTAAAACTTGGCGGGGCAGGCATAGCGGCATATCTGGCAACAAAGCGTGTCACTTCAACCACAAAAGGAATGGAGTTCGTTGGCTTTGGAGCATTTGTAGCAGCAATGGCTTTGTGGCCAAAAGTATTTATCAATTTCCCGATGTTTATTAAAAATGGCTTCCATATAGATCAAAGATATCGAGATTCTAACGGCAAAGAAAAACCATTTTTCCTTGATAACCAATATTTAGCATGGGATTTATGGTCGAAAAAAGATATCGATAAAATCGCTGATAAGCAACACTTTGACAAAGATATCAAAGACCGCGAAGAGCTTACTAAAAAATGGATGCAAAAAACAGCGCTTCAAGGAAGAACTCTTGCAACACTAACGGCGGGCGCCGGAGTACCTTTGGTTACTGCTATGGCGTGCAGTCAAGCTGAAAAATGGCTCACGAATATGAATATTGACAGAGCCATGAAAAGCGCAACAAAAGATTTAGAAAACATCGGCTCATTTGTTCCAAAAAAACTCGACAAAGTAACTGCAAAAGCAATCAAAGCAATTCTTGCAGAATACAAAACAAAGCCGGTTGACGACGCTTTCTATTTAAAAATGGGAGATTTGTTAAATCCTCTAAGTGTTATAAGAAGCGCAGCCGATGGTGATTCATTAAGAATTGTCGAAGGTTTAAACTACAATAAATATGTAGAAGCTGCGGCAAAAGAACTTAAAGACAAATGCACCATAAATCCAGGGAAGAAAAGTGCTGGAGATGTTGCCGAAAACTTAATCACTGCGCTTGGCGAAAAACTTAAAATACGCAAAGGAATTAGCATTAAGACTGCCGCGACAACAGCTATTACTCCAGACCAGCTAAAAGGACTTTTGGGCGACAAAAAGTTAGATGCCCAAAGTGTTCTAGAAATTTTAAAATCTAATAATGTAAGCGTTGAAGGCGGCGACCTTAAAGCTGCCGTAGAAGGCGCTTTCGGTATCGGCACGAAATCTATGGATGACATTGCTAAAGAAGTAGCGGAATACGCTAAAATATCAAGATCACGCCTGCCTCTTTTTGAGAGATTCGTAAATGCTCTTGCGGGAAATCGTGCAGAATCTGTATTTACGCGCGGTTACAATGATATTTCTTCATCGTTTATGAAGCAAATGAACCCAACAAGAAAACAAATGAAGGGCTTTTTCCGGGCTGCTGCAAAAACAGGGGATACCCAAACAGCCGAAGATTTTGTTATGCAACAAATGAAAGAAATCGTCTCAAGAGGAAAAGAGGGCGGTTCAAAAAGCGGTATGCAATATTTCTTAGAAAGCATAAATGGCGGTTTACTCAAAATGAACAAGCTCGGCCAAAATGGCAAGGATCAAATGGAAGCTTTCACCGCTGCGCTCCCTCATTTAGGAGACCCTAAAGCCGCTGAAGCGTTATCTAATTTTATTAAAATATCAAGGTTGGACAAAGAAAGCAGCGCAATGAGACTTGTTGCCGCACTTGATTTGGAAAATAAATTGAACGACAAAGATGTCGTTAAAAAATACGGCCAAGAAGTCATCGAAACTGCAAGAAAAATAATTTATAAAGCAACAACGGTATCTTCCGCAGACCCTGCCCTTAGCAGCGGAGGCAACCCTGAAACTTACAGTAAAGCTTTAGATCTGCTCTTCGGAGGGGATATAGACAAAAATCTTCAAGAAATGATGAACGAACAAGCAGGAAAATTATGTGAGGCTTACAGCAAATTTAGAACAAATGTGAAAGACTTAATCGGCAGTGGAAATATTGACACCAAAGAAGGCGCCGCAAATTTAGGCGAACCGATTATCGATATGTTTAAAAAAGGCTGCAAACAACAATATAACAACAAGACATGGATGAAAATCTTTGGCACTGCAACTTTAGCTATTATCGGCGTAACTTTGCTGGCACAATTCTTTATCGGAAAAAGCAAAAAAGAAGAAGAACTTTATAAAAAAGATAAGGGGGCTCAAGATGCAAAATAGTTTAACCCTAAGCCCTATATCTCAAGAACCCTTGAACCCAATGAAGGTGCAAAGCACTAAAATTCAGACAGAGCAAGCAGCTCAGAGCCATCAAGAGCAACAAACTTATGCATTGCCTTTTGTAAGTCCTGCGTTAAGAGATATGATTTTAGCTCAAAACACAAAAATCCAACAAAGCGCTCCCGCAGCACCAATTGAAGAACCCGCAAATAAAGCGCAAGTGGGCTACAAAAATAATTTAAGGGGCATGTTTATTAATAACGAAGCCACTATTATGGCTGTGAATTTAAGAATGATGAACCCTAAAGATCTTGACGGCAACGGTCTTATTCAAGGCAACGAAGAAAGCGGAAACTTTATTAACGCCGTTGAAAGACTTGATGAGATTAAAGAGCTTGGCATAAACACGCTTCACATCTTGCCTTTCCACCCACCGGGAAAAACAAAAGCTATGGGTGTAGCAGGTTCACTATATTCTCCCGGCGACCTTCTTGCAATCGACCCGCTTTTAAAAGACCCGAATGACCCCAGAAGTGTTGAAGAGCAATGCAAATACTTTGTTGACGAGTGCCACAAGCGTGGAATTAAGGTTATGCTCGACCTTCCAAGCTGCGCTTCTCTTGACTTTGCTGAAAAACACCCTGAATTAATGGCAAAAGATAAAAACGGGACAGATAAAACCCCCGGAGGCTGGCAAGACATCAGAATGTTCGAACCTTGGGAAGATAGAGACAACAAAATCTTAAACAAAGGGCTTCTCGAATTACATAAACAATACATCGACAAAGCTGTTGAATACGGTATGGACGGCATCAGGGCAGACGTTGCACGCGCGAAACCGATTGAATTTTGGAACGTAATTATTCCTTACTCTCGCGCAAAAGACCCCGAATTTGGCTGGCTTGCTGAAACATACACTTATGAAGATGCTTCGCCGCAATTGAACATGCCTCACGACAGACCTTATGACCAATTAAAAGCAGGTTTTGACGTATACTATGGCCAATATCACATATATAATCAATGGGGTAAAGCACAAGATTTATATGATTACGTCACAGAAAATTTAAGAATGAGCAACACTTCAAATGATGGCCCAAAATCGCTTATAGGTTCATTCTCAACACATGACGACCAAAGCCCGATGTTTTATGGCGGTGCTCCTTGGGTAATGTTAACAACAGGCTTACAGGCAACTTTGCCGCAAGTTAACCCGTATTTTGTTGACGGCGTTCAATCCGGCGATTATTATCTCTATCCTTATGAAAATGCGCAAGTTTCCGGTTCGGCAACAGACAGCGAAACAGCCACGGTTCACAAAGGAAGATTGGATATTTTCAACCCGGGCATCAAACCTGAAGGCCCTGCGCCTGAAATCGGCGTGTTTATGAAATATGCTATGAGCCTTAAAAATGGCGCTTACAAAGATGTGATTAACAAAGGTTCTTTCATCACTCTTCCAACCGACCACGAAGAAATTATCGCATTTGCAAGGCACCAAGGCGGCAAAACTTTGCTTGTTGTGGCAAACCGCAATGTAAACAGAAGAACAAGCGGCACAATAACTATTCCCGGTTTACAACAAGACCAAGAGCTTAAAAACCTTGTGCCTCAGTATGGTGAGAAAAGCCAATTCCAAAAAGAAAACGGTAAGCTCAAAGTAAACTTGGGTACTGCCAGATTCCACGTCTTTGAAATTGACACTCCAGATATTGAGCAGGTCGGATTAAAAATGTACAAACAAAATTATGAAACTGCACCGCTTAATATTAAAAAGTCTTAACAAACAACGGCAAAACAGGCAATTTTTAACCTTTATTGTTTTAAATAATCCAGTGTAAGGGAACAAGGAAAATCACGTGAAATTACAAAATATAAACCTGACAGATCCGATAAAATCGAAACAAGCTTCAAAAATTTCTTTTTCAGGCTACAAAAATGACTACAGCCCCGAAGGTCAAGAGGTTATTAAGTTTTTTGCACCTCCGGGCGGTAAAGATGTTCAGCTTGAATATATCCCTCTTAAAAAAGTAGGCAGAGATTGGGTTTCAAGCGGAAATGCCAGCCGCGAACAAATGGAATCCGACGGCTCACTTTTAGTGCCAAAGGAATTTTTCTCAAATGAAACAGATAGAGCTTTTGGCTACAGGTTTATGGTAGATGGCAAACCCGTAAGTGATCCGGGCACCACATCAAAAGAGGGTTATAGCGTTCTTCTTGGTAATGCAGGTGGAATTTCAAAAACCGGCCCGATGTATCATATTTTCCCTGACTCATACTACAACCCCGATTGGCAGGGCAAAGACCCGCAAAGTATCCTTAAAAATCGTAACCACTTCAATATAGCAGGCGGCAACATCAAGGGTATGATTGAAAAAATCAAAGAAGGCAGTTTAGATTCTTACGGCCTTATTATTTCAACTCCACTTTTTGGTAAAGATGAAACTTCAAGCCATGGTTACTGGACAACAAACCCTTACCAGGTTTCAAGCCTTCAGGGCAACTTGCAAGATTTCAAAGATTTAAACATTGAATTACTCAAACATGGCCAACAGTTCGTTGCCGACGGCGCCTTCACATCTCAAGGCTATCAAAGCCCATTGTTACAACACGCCTTAAAATGGGGTAAGCAATCGCCTTATTACAACTGGTTCAAATTCGACTACACAGGAAATGATTCATCTGCCAAAGTTGTTTTGGGAGTTTTACCTAACAATGAATCAGCCCTTAAAAATGCGAGTTACAAACTTGTAAACGCGCCGGGTGAAGGTTATGATTCTTCAAAACCAACTTATATACAGTTTTATGATAAAAGACTCGCAAGCGAAGAACAAGCCAAAGACAAAACAAATTTAATAGGCAAATATGCAAATAAAACCGCTGATGATGCTTACGATATTTCATCTCATCAGGACGGTATTTTGCCGTACAGTTTTGAAATTAACCCCGGAGATGCAAAGAAAATTGATTCATTAAAAGAATCCGTAGGAGCTTCAATTGGTGAAATCCAAAATTTTGAAGAGCTCTTCAGTTTTGACCATTTCACGATTGCACAAAAAACATCCAGCGGCGGGGCAACTTATTGGGATGGAAACCTTGACCTTGTTAAAATGAACCTGTCAAACCCGAACGCTACAGAAGCCAACAACACCGGGAACGCGCAGGCTAGAAATTATCTTTATAACGTTGCAACTTATTGGACAAAAACTGTTCACAACACGCTTCTTGATAGTCTTGCGCTAAATCAGAGTGAATTAGACGCTGTTGCAAGTAAAAATGGCATATCTGCTTCAGATCTCGTTAAAATAAAAACAGCTGTTGCAGGAAATAATTACCAGAATAACCTGTTTAAAAATGCGTCGACTAACGCTAATGAATTTATTTTTGGCGAAGTTATGGACTTCCCGCCCGAATCAATTGAAGTTGCACCCGACTTATCAGCTGTTTTAACATCGCCGTTTATCACCCCGAGTGCTGCGAATATAAGTCAATCAGGTGCAAAAAAAGCAGGTTTGGTGGAAAATTTAAGCAAGCCGATGCAAGAAATTTACACAAAAACAGTTCCCGGCTTTGTTAATTCTGTTTTAAAGAAAATGGATGAAGGCGCCGCGGCAGACAAGAAAATTTTTGATGGCGATAATTTAACGCAATACGGTCAATTTATCGCAAGACTAATCACGCCTGAACTTACCAAATTTGCTTTTGTTAAAGGTATCACGGGTGAAGATAGCACAATAGAAGCAGGTGAAATCCGATATAACGATTTATCTAAATACAATATCTATAACACCAAAATAGTATCGGACAAACAAGACGGTCCGGAGAGCGAAGCTAAAAAATTAAGCAAAAAAATGGCCAATAATATGAACAACCTGGGCAGCTCCGTAGAGGCGCTGGCTAAAATGTTCGGTGCAAAATATAGTTCCGCAAGCCTTGAAGCTTTTAGAACAGCACAAGCTGTAATTGAAAAATCGGGTGCTGGTTTGAACTGGAGGTTTGACGCTGCAAAAGATATCGCGGATTTACCAAATGCACTATCTAACCCCAAGACAAACCCTATGGAAAACGCTGTTAGTGATATGATTGATTTTTGGACGCCTTTCATTTCAAGAATCAAAGAGCAAAACCCAAGTTCTATGAGTATAGCAGAATTTACTTTCTTTGCAGGTGAGTTTGGAAAATATGGCAGTTTTGACGAAGCCGAGAAAATTTTCTATGAAAAAACAGGCTCTACGACAGGTTCAAATTTCTCTCAATTCTTTGGCATATTGCCGGAACCTTACGGTCCGAATATTGAACATGGCTCAAACAGGGATCGCAAGGTAACAACAAGCTGGATTTATGGGGGAGTAGAAGAATGGCTAAAACAGAACCAACTGCCATTTATCACAAACAACCATATTTTTGTTGATAACCACGACAAGCCACGCGTTTTGCACGGAATGGCCATTGATATGGATCTTTTTCTTTCAGACACCGAAGACACTTGGAATACCGTGGACCAAAATTTAAAAGCAGAAAAGCTCAAAGAAGCAAAACAGCTGGCTAAAGAAATTTTCGCGGGCACAGAAGTTGACCTTGATGCAATCAGCACAAAAGGCGTTGCCATTGCAAAACTTTATGGAGAACACGCAGCAGAATTCGGCCATACAAAAGAAGAAGTCTACAAAGCTGTTGCCGATATTATAACCAAAGGCGGCACAATAACCAAAGGCATTGAACTTGCAAACCGTTCAAGAGCCTTTGGCGCAAGACCTATTGAAATTACAATTAAAGACATTGCCGAAAAATTGGGCTCCCGGTCAAAAGAACAAGAAGTGCTCGCAAATATTATGGGAACTTCACTTCAAAAATTTGGAAATATGTGGGAACTTATGATTGCCCTTGGTGGCGTTCCGACAATATTTAACGGTGAAGAATACGGTCAAACAGGGCACGAAACAAAAAGCAAAAACCAAGAACTTGGCTGTAGAAATATGGTGTTGCACAATAGAAAAGACGATGGCAGTATATTCTCCGATTTCTACAAAAAAGTTAATGCTGCTTCAAGTTTACGCAATGAACCCGGCTTATCTGCGCTCTCCGGTGGCGTTCCAACACTTCTTGACCAGAAAGATAACGGCACATTAG
>JAVBQM010000101.1:0-4010 GCA_031549065.1 Candidatus Gastranaerophilales bacterium
TATCAACCCAAATATCACCCGAAACGGGGTTTGGTGGTGTAAAAGATTGCTCGTAAAGGGCTCGGCCAAGGTTATAGGCACCTTCTGTTGTAAGCAAGAGGGTAAAAGAACCGTTGCCGCGTGAAGCCAGGGTCAGCCCCGAGGCAAGTTCTGTTGCAGCATTTAGTTGTTCCAGGGAATCAAAAACCCTTTGTTTGTTATCCGGAAAAGTCACCGCTAAACCCGGGTACTTGCCGCCGATATTAACAAGTAAAACCGTCGCAGCGTTAAGGGTAATTTGACATTGCCCGTTTATAATAAGTTCCCCCATGCCCGCATATTCATTGCCGGTTGCCGTTAACTGCAAATATATGGTGTCCGTTATAACGCCCTCGCTTGATATACCTTGGACATTCGTTGCGGCATAGCTTGTGTTAGGTGTGCTAAAAACATTACCAATAGGCTTGGCCATGGTATTGTCCGTGTAAAAGCGTCCTGTTACAGTTACACCTCCGTTGCCTGCGCCTGAATTGCGATGCGTTAAACCGAAAATCTTAATCTGGTAAGGAAGTTTAACTTGCCACCACTGAGGAGCGCCCGTTTTTCCAACCCGCCAACAATCAGTAATTGCTGCATACTTCCTGTCCATTGCACGCCAAGATGCACCCAGGTTATCGGAGCTCGCGGAAATTACCATAGAGCCGATACCCCCATTTGGAAGCGTTATTGCAGTTGTGTATCCTGTTGCAACAGGCTGAGCCCAGGCAACCCACTGCTGCCCCAAAGAGGGCATTGCAAGCAAAGCGGCGTTACCTTTGGCATCAACATAGCCCGAATTTATGGCAAATTTATCACCCGAGGCTTTTGAAATTGCGACCAATTCATCTTGTAAATCTTGGTCAATGTAGTTTTTTGTTTCATCAATTGCGGTTGAATTTTCGATAATGCTGTCATTTTGCCTGTTGAGTTCATCTTTCACCGCGTTAAAGTTTTCATTCACTTCGTAGGCGACAGCTTTTTTGCCCGCAACAAAAATGTTGGGAATTGTAAAAGTCATTTTTTCTCCTTTCTTTTAACTTGTACATTCCTAAGTGTGGCGCATTTTTTAGCGGTTTTATATACGTAAAACTACGTGCGTAAGATTACGTACTTTCCGCGGGAAGCTTAGAAAATATTGATTTTCAAGATTTTATGTTTGATGTATAATCCGTAACATAATTTTGAAAGAGGAATCAGATGGCGATTAATCAGGAGTATTTTCCACAAAAATTTGAAAAAAAGAGGATGGAATTATGGGATGAAAACAAGGTTTTCAAAACAGAGGACGACTCGCCCCTGCCAAAATACTACGCTCTTTCAATGTTTCCTTACCCTTCGGGCAGGCTTCATATGGGGCATGTTAGAAACTACACAATAACAGACGTTATTGCCCGTTTTAAAAAAATGAACGGCTTTAATGTCTTACACCCCATGGGCTGGGACAGCTTTGGGTTACCCGCTGAAAACGCAGCAATTCAAAATGGCGCAAACCCTGCCGTTTGGACAGACGAAAACATTGCCTACATGAAAGAACAATTAAAGCGCCTGGGGCTCAGCGCTGATTGGGACAGAGAAGTTACAACCTGTAAACCTGATTACTATAAATGGACTCAATGGCTCTTTTTGCAATTTTATAAAAAAGGGCTCGCCTATAAAAAAATGTCACCTGTAAATTGGTGTGAAAAATGCGCAACAGTGCTTGCAAATGAACAAGTAATCGACGGCAAATGCTGGCGATGTGATGAAATTGTGACAAAGAAAAACCTTTCACAATGGTATTTGAAAATAACCGATTACGCCCAAAGGCTGCTCGATGACCTTGATTTATTAAAAGGCTGGGGCGACAACGTTAAAACAATGCAAGCAAACTGGATAGGTAAATCTACAGGCGCGATCTTGGAATTTGAAGTCGCAGAAATAAAGGATACAAAGATTCCTGTTTATACAACTCGCCCCGATACGGCTTACGGCGTAACTTACCTTGTTGTGGCGCCGGAATATCCTGATATTGAAAAATTGACAGTAGAATCGCAGCGCAAAGAAGTTGAAGCATACCGCGAAAATGCACGCAAAATGACCGAAATTGAACGCCTTTCAACAGAGCGCGTAAAGACGGGTGTACCCTTAGGAATACATATAATTAACCCGTTTAACGGCCGAAAATGTCCTGTTTGGGTAGCAGATTATGCCCTTGTGGATTATGGAACCGGTGCGGTTATGGCAGTCCCCGGACATGACGAACGCGATTTTGAGTTCGCGGTAAAATATGAACATGAAATTGTTCGAGTAATCGAAGACCCGCAAAATGAAACCGAATTACCCTATGTTGGTACGGGCGTGCTTGTGAATTCCGATAAATTCAACGGCATTAAAAATGAAGATGCGAAAAAAGAAATCACGCAAATGGCTCTTGAGGGCGGTTTTGGAGAATTTAAAACACAATTCAGGCTTCGCGACTGGTTGATTTCTCGCCAACGCTACTGGGGCGCACCGATTCCGATTGTTTATTGCGATAAGTGCGGTGAGGTTCCTGTTGATGATGCCGAACTGCCAGTAAAACTCCCTGAAGATGTGGATTTCAGCGTTCAGGGTAAATCACCTATACTGACTTCAAAAACTTTCCTTGAAACAAAATGCCCAAAATGCGGAGGCGCAGCAAAACGTGAAACAGATACTATGGACACCTTTATGTGTTCAAGCTGGTACTATCTTCGTTATGCTGATGCCAAAAATCCCACTACGGCTTTCGATTATGAAAAAGCAAACGCGTGGCTTCCCGTAAATCAATATGTGGGCGGAATTGAACATGCAATTTTGCACCTTTTATATTCACGCTTTTTCACAAAAGTTTGCAAGGATATGGGCTTATTGAATTTTGATGAACCCTTTGAAAACCTTTTAACACAAGGAATGGTGCTAAAAGACGGTTCGAAAATGAGTAAATCAAAAGGCAACACAGTTGACCCTGATGAAATTTTTGAAAACTATGGCGCTGACACAGCAAGGCTTTTTATAATTTCAGATTCTCCACCTGCGCGCGATTTCGATTGGTCTGATGCCGGTGTTGAAGGTTGCTATAAATTCTTGAACCGCGTTTGGAGACTTTACGCCAACTATTTTGAACGCATTAAGCTTGATTATAAATTGCCTCAAAACCTTGCTGGTGCTGATGATAAACTTGTTCGCGAAGTGCACATTTCAATTAAAAAAATTACGAATGATATTAAAAACGAATTCCAATTCAACACAGTTATTTCAAGGTATCGCGAGCTTACAAACGCAATTTACGAGTACATACGTGACGAAAACGTCATAAATAATGATGTTTTGAGCTTCGCGCTTATTAAACTCCTTAAATTAATTGCGCCTGTGGCTTGTTTTATGGCAGAAGAAATTTACGAACAATTGGGTTCAGGAGTTTCTATTCATAAAGAAGATTGGCCAAAATACGATGAAAACCTTGCGCAAGCGGGCAGTATAACTTTTGTAATTCAAGTAAACGGAAAAGTACGCGACACGATTGAATTCACCCAAGAGCCGGACGAGGCTGAACTTAAAGAACTCGCGCTTAAAAGTGCCAAAGTTCAACAGTTTATTGAAGGCAAGGAAATTGTAAAAACAATTATCGTACCCAAAAAACTTGTGAATATTGTCGTAAAGCAGGGCATTAGTTAAGCCACTACGACCCTGTTTCTTCCGCCTTCTTTGGCTCTATAAAGGGCTTTATCTGCATTTTCATAAAGATTTGCAGCTGCTGCAGCGCTGTTTGCAACTCCGCCCTCGCGTTCAAAAATGCTTACACCTAAAGAAATTGTGACAGAAATTTCGCCGCCATTTTCGCTAAAATCTGAAATATCAACTGTTTTCTTTTCAAGTTTTGTCCGCAAGCGCTCTGCAACAAGAGTTGCCTCTTTGATGCTTGTGTGCGGCAAAATTACAACAAATTCCTCACCGCCCCAGCGAGAAGGAATATCATATTCCCTGATTTCTTT
>JAVBQM010000027.1:0-7504 GCA_031549065.1 Candidatus Gastranaerophilales bacterium
GTACAAGTAGTGAAATAAGTAAAAGGAAATAATAAATATGTTAACACTAGAAGATTTGAAACCAGCCGAAGGTTCGGTTAAAAAAACTAAAAGAGTTGGTCGCGGCCGCTCTTCAGGCCACGGTAAAACATCTTGCCGCGGTCACAACGGCGAAGGTCAACGTTCAGGAAGAAGCGCAAAAAGAGGTTTTGAAGGCGGCCAAATGCCTGCTTTCAGACGTGTTCCTAAATTAAAAGGATTCACAAACTTTAATGCACTAAACACTGCCGAAATTAACGTTGGCGCTATTGAAAAATTGGGCGCAAAAGAAATTGATTTGGCCTACTTAATGAAAAACAAAAAAGCACACTCGAAATCAGATGTGCTTCGAGTTTTGGGCAACGGCGAAATCACAAAAGCAGTTACAGTTAAAGCCGGGTACTTCTCACCTTCTGCAAAAGAAAAAATTGAAGCAGCCGGCGGAAAAGCGGTATTAATTTAATGCAACAAATGAGTCAAGTAAATAAACAGGCAATGGTTGAAAACCTGATAAGTGGTTTTAAAAGCTCTGGTCTGCCGAAAAAATTGCTCTACACCCTTGGTGTTATTGCACTTTTTCGCTTCGGCGCACAATTGCCTATTTTCGGTATAAACCACGAAGTTCTTAGCGCAATTGCCTCCGGCAACAATATGTTGGACTTTTTGGATATGTTCACAGGTGGCGCCCTGAAGAAAATTTCAATTTTCGCTCTTGGGATTGGTCCTTATATCACATCTTCAATTATAATGCAGCTTCTGGCGGTTATAGTGCCGTATCTTGAAAGATTACAAAAAGAAGAAGGTGAGGCAGGCAGAAGAAAAATTCAGCAAATTACAAGATACGCCACGGTTTTTCTTGCGATTTTCCAATCACTTGCGTTTGTAACAATCTTATCAAGACAGCCGGGTTTAATTGAACATGGTCTCAACCCGACTGTTTTTGTAATTGGTTCGGTGATTGCTATGACTGCCGGTTCGGTTTTCGTTATGTGGCTTGCAGAGCTTTTGACGGAAAAGGGAGTCGGAAACGGCGGTTCGCTTATAATTTTTGTAGGTATCATCTCCGGTATTCCAAACTATGCCAAACAAACAGGTACTATGGTTCTTCAAAACTCAGCAACTCAACTTCCACTTATGTTGCTATTGTTGATTTTTGCCGCAACAATTGTTTTTATTGTTATATTCCAAGCCGCTGTTCGCAAGGTGCCTATTGTTAGCGCAAGAAAACAGGTGGGCAATAAAGTTTATGGCGGACAAAACACAAATATTCCGTTCAAACTCAATCCGGGAGGCGTTATGCCGATTATCTTTGCGGTTGCAATTATGCTTTTTCCGCAAACAATTTTACAGTTTGTGCAAAAAATGCATGTTTCAAATGCTGTTTTAGGTTCCGTTCTTAATAAGTTGAGTATGCTCCTAAGTCCAGCGTATCCTTATTATTACATAATTTTCTTCGGGCTTGTTGTGCTTTTGACGTTTTTCTACGCGTCAATCATACCGAGCTTGCAGCCAAAAGAAATTGCAAACAACCTGAAAAAATACGGCTCAGCTATTCCCGGCGTTAAACCGGGTATCCCGACAGCCGAAAAACTTGATGAAATCCTTACTAAAACCACTTTTATAGGAGCTATTTCGTTGGGTATAATTGCGCTTGTTCCTACATTGGCAAGTAAACTTACGGGTATAACAACCCTGCAAGGTTTGGGCTCTACAAGCTTACTTATCATGGTGGGTGTTGCGCTTGATTTCATTAATCAATTCAGAACACATTTGCTTGCGAAGAATTACGAAAGTTTCTTACAGCAAAATCCGCCAAAATAGTCGCAAAAACAGTTAATTACAGGAGAATAAGATGGGTAAAGTATTTATATTAATGGGCCCTCCGGGCTGTGGAAAAGGCACGCAAACAAGCAGATTGTCTGCAAAACTTTCTTTGCCGCACATTGATACCGGTTCGCTTTTAAGAAAAAATATCCAAGACGGTACGGCGCTTGGAGCCGAAGCCAAGGGTTATATGGACAAAGGTGAACTCGTTCCGATTGATTTAGTTTCAAGAATCATTAAAAACAGGCTTGAACAAGATGACTCTAAAAACGGTTATATTTTAGACGGCTTCCCAAGAAGCGTTGAACAGGCCCACGTTCTTGAAGGCATTCAAAAAGAATTGGCTTATGATACGGAAAATGTCGTGATTTATTTTGATGTTCCGACAGAAGTTTTGGTTGAAAGACTTGTAAATCGTCGTTCTTGCCCACAATGTGGTAAAATTTACAACCTATTGAGCATAAAACCGAAAGTTGAAGGTATGTGCGATACTTGCAATGTGGAATTAATTCAGCGCTCTGACGATACTGAAGAAACCGCAAAAGCGCGCTTTAAGACATATGAAGAGTCTACAAAACCACTTTTGGAACATTTTTCAGGCAAAGGTATTTTGAAAAAAATCAATGCCAACTTGCCGATTGAAGAAGTTTGGGCCCAGATTGAGGAAATAATTTAATTGATTTCAAAAAAATCTCGCGATGAAATTAAATCAATGAAATATGCCGGAAATGTTGTTGCGCTTGTGCATCAGGCGATGGCAAAGGCTGTTAAGCCCGGAGTTTCAACCTTTGAGCTTGATGAAATCGCAAGCAAAATTATTAAAGAACACCGCTGCATTCCGAGCTTTTTGGGTTATAACGGTTTTCCTGCGACAATCTGCGCTTCAATCAATGAAGAGGTGGTTCACGGAATTCCCTCAAAAGAGCGCATTTTAAAAGAAGGCGATATAATTGCGGTCGATGTCGGCGCAACCTATAAAGGCCTTGTGGCTGATGGCGCTTGGACATACCCTGTTGGAAAAATTGCCCCTGATGTTGCACGCTTGCTTAAGGTTTGTGAAAAATCCCTTTTTGCGGCTATTGAGAAAATGAAATCAGGTGCACTTTTAGATGATGTCTCAGGTGCAATTGAAGATGTTGTCAATGAAGCCAAACTTGGTTTGGTGAGAAACTATGGCGGCCACGGGGTCGGGCGAAGTATGCATGAAGAACCTTTCGTTTTTAATTTCAGAGTAGGTAGCAAAACCGTTCTTAAAAATGGCTACACAATTGCGATTGAACCTATGGTTAATCTTGGCTGCGATGAGGTTGAAACGCAATCTGATAATTGGACGGTTTCAACGGTTGATAAAAAACCTTCCGCGCATTTTGAGCACACTATTTTAGTTAATGAGGATACGCCTGAAATTATTACAAAGCTGGCTTAATCGTTATTGTTGTGCCAAGCCCAATTTTTGTAAGAAAAAATAAAGTCTTCTATTTTTAGGCCGAGCGGAGCAGCAAATTTTACTGTTTTTTCAAGTAATTCTGTTTTAAACATCGTCAATTCTTGCACAACAACCGGGCTTTTGCATACAACACTCAATTTACCACCGGATAAATTTGTCGGTTTTGAAAACTTTTCAAATTTCGGCCCGACAATTTGCCCCCAAAAGCCAAACAGAGTAGAGCATTTTATCGCAAAATCATATCGCGGGTTATTAAGAAGTGTTTCAGAAATAACCTCGCCAAGCGAACTGAAATTATCGTTGTCCCCTCGTGACACTCTTGCCCGCTAGTTCGAATTGCAGCAAGCCGCGGCTTGTTCTTTAAGGCTTTGCGCTTTGTTTGTCTGCTCCCAAGGAACTTCAAAATCCACACGTCCGACATGTCCGTAAGCAGCAAGCTTTTGATAGAATTTGCCGCCATTTTTTGCAGGCAGATTTCTCAAGTCAAATTCTTGAATAATCGCGCTCGGGCGAAGGTCAAAGTTCTTCTCTACCAGTTTTGAAATACACTCATCGCTTATAATACCCGTATCAAAAGTATCAATAAGAATTGAAACCGGTTGGCAAACGCCTATTGCATAAGCCAATTCAACCTCACATTTTGACGCCAAGCCCGCAGCAACAATGTTTTTTGCTACCCAACGCGCTGCATAAGCGGCCGAACGGTCAACTTTAGTGGGGTCTTTTCCTGAAAATGCGCCGCCGCCGTGACGAGAGTATCCGCCGTAGGTGTCTACGATTATTTTTCTTCCGGTTAATCCGGCATCGCCTTGTGGGCCGCCGATTACAAACCTTCCGGACGGGTTGATTAAATATTTTGTTTTTTCATCAGGTTTAATTTTTTCGTTTTCAAAAACAGGACCGATAACGTGCGCCATAATATCATTTTTGATAATTTCCTGGCATTTTGTGTTGTCAGATTCGCCGCAAATCTCCGGGTCATGCTGAGTTGAAATAACGACTGTATCGATTCTGCTTGGTTTTCCGTCTTTATATTCAATCGTAACCTGGGATTTTCCGTCAGGTCTTAAATAGCTTAAAGTTTTGTCTTTTCTTACTTGTGCAAGGCGATAAGCAAGTCTGTGCGCTAAAGATATAGGTAAAGGCATTAATTCCGGTGTTTCATCACACGCGAAACCAAACATAATGCCCTGATCGCCCGCGCCGACTTCCAAAGTTTCTTCACAAGAAGTCTGGTAAGCGCCTTCACGTGCTTCAAGCGCTTTATTTACACCGCCTGCGATATCTGTAGACTGTTCGTCAATTGATGTTAAAACCGCGCAGGTTTTATAGTCGAACCCACCGCCCTCTTCGCCTTTGTAGCCGATTGATTTTATCGTGTTTCTAATAACCGCGGGAAGATCAACATAACAGCTTGAAGTAATTTCACCGCAAACAAGTGCCATGCCTGTTGTTACGGTGGTTTCTGCCGCAACGCGTGCTTTTGAATCTTGCGTTAAAAATTCATCTAAAATTGCATCTGAAATTTGGTCACAAACCTTATCAGGGTGTCCCTCTGTTACTGATTCAGAAGTAAATAAAAAATTCTTCAAAGCCATCTTCTTTCTCCATAGTTATCAAATAAAATGATAACCTAAAAATGAGATAGGTCAAATTTTACTTGTAGTGTAGCGGATTTTAGAGTAAAATACTTACAAATATTTAGAGGAAAAATAAAATGGAACTAGCTTACAAAAACACTAACTGCGGAGAAATTACTGAAGGTCATATAGGAAAAGAAATCGAAATTGCCGGCTGGGCAAGCACAATACGCGATTTAGGCGGAATTATTTTTGTTGAAGTTCGCGATAGAAGCGGGCTTTTTCAAATTGTTGCTGACCCAAATAAAAACCAAAGTGTTTATGAAACTTTCCAGAATTTGAAAACAGAATGTGTTGTTTGTGTAAAAGGCACGGTTTCAAAGCGTCCTGACGATACAATTAACCCCAGACACGCCACGGGCACGGTTGAAATGTACCCAAGCGAAATTGAAATTTTATCAGCAGCTGTTACATTACCTTTTATTCTTGATGACGAGAGTGTTTCAGAGGATATTCGCCTAAAATATCGTTACCTTGACATTAGAAGCGAAAAAATGATGAACAACCTAAAATTGCGCCATAACATTGTTACGGCAATTAGAGGGCATTTAAATAAAAACGATTTTCTGGAAGTTGAAACGCCAATTTTAATTAAAACAACCCCGGAAGGTGCGCGCGATTACTTGGTTCCAAGCCGTGTACATGACGGAAAATTCTTTGCGCTTCCGCAATCACCCCAAATTTTTAAACAGCTTTTAATGGTGGGCGGGGTTGAAAAATATTACCAAGTTGCCAAATGTTTTCGTGATGAGGATTTGCGCGCCGACCGTCAGCCAGAATTTACTCAAATAGACATTGAAATGAGTTTCGTCAAACAAGATGATGTTTTAAATATGGCCGAAGGCCTTTTGGTAGAAGCTTTTAAGGCCTCGAACGTTGAAATCCAAGCGCCTTTTAAGCGATTAACATATCGCGAAGCTATGGACAGATATGGTTCAGATAAGCCCGATACCCGCTTTGGGCTTGAGCTTTTCGATGTTTCAGATATTATGGCAAACTCCACTTTCGATGCATTTAAAAATGTTGTAACAGCGGGCGGAACCGTTCGCGCGATTAAAATTCCGGGCATTGCAAACTATTCAAGAAAAGATATGGACGACACCCGCAACCTTGCAATTTCCTTTGGAGCCAAGGGTTTAGCCTGGGTGACTTATATGGAAGACGGCGAAGTGAAATCGCCTGTGTTTAAGTTTTTGTCAGAAGAACAGATTGACGACATTGCACGCCGTGCAGATGCCCAAAAGGGAGATATAGTTTTCTTTGTGGCAGATTCACCTAAAGTTGTGTTTGACGTTTTAGGTCGTTTGAGACTCCATTTTGGCGAAAAATTAGGGTTAATCAATCACGATTTACACGATTTACTGTGGGTTGTGGATTTCCCTCTATTTGAATACAGCACTGAAGATGATCGCTACGTGAGTGTTCACCACCCGTTTACAACTCCAAACCCTGAAGACTTGGACAAGCTTCAAAATGACAAAGGTAATGTGCGCTCGATCGCTTACGACGTCGTTTATAACGGCAACGAACTTGGCGGCGGCTCAATCAGAATCCACTCACCCGAGTTGCAGCAAAAAGCTTTTGAAGCGCTGGGTTTAAGCGAGGAAGAAATACAAGAAAAATTTGAATTTATGATTAGTGCGTTTAAATACGGAACCCCGCCCCACGGTGGCATCGCGCTTGGACTAGATAGACTTGTGGCGCTTTTAGCGCGTACAAATTCAATTCGCGACGTAATAGCGTTCCCGAAAAATTCGCAAGCGAAAGATTTAATGACGAACGCACCGGGTAATGCCAGCGAAGACCAGTTGCGCGAATTGCATTTACGCCTTAGAAATACGCCAAAACCTTAATGTTAATGAGTCAAAAGTCCTAGGCAATCAATGAAAAATATGCTAGAATATCGCCATGGCTATCTTAAAAATTGAGAGATATGGTTTCGCCGGCTTGCGTGAAAGAGCCAAAGAAGTTACAAAAATATCTAAAAAAATCTCAACTTTAATTGAAAATATGGTGGATACAATGTATGCCAATAATGGTGTAGGCCTTGCTGCACCGCAGATTGGGCAAAATTTAAGAATTTTTGTAATCGATGTAACAGACCCGAATGACCCGCCTGATCCGATAATTTTTATTAACCCTAAAATCATTAAAAGGTCTGGTGCTGTAAACAGCTTTGAAGGGTGTTTAAGCTTTCCTGAAATGTACACAAACGTGCGCCGCTATTGCGATATTACCGTTAAGGCAACAAATTATGACGGTAAACCGTTTGTGATTGAAGCAAAGGGCGGAGATTTACTCTCGCGTTGCATTCAGCACGAATTTGACCACCTTGACGGCGTGCTTTTTGTAGACCACACAAGAAACGTAATTGAAACTTCAACCCTTTTAAGTCAGTACGGTTTACCTAATTTGGACGAATCAAAACTTATTAAAGAGGATGAACTTGAAAGTGCTATTTTAGAAAACTTCACGGCGCCAAAGAAAAAGGCCAAAAATGGCAATTAAGGTCGTTTTTTTTGCCACACCCCTGATTGCACTCGAGAGTTTTCAATCACTTGTTGAGGATGAAAAT
>JAVBQM010000004.1:0-3258 GCA_031549065.1 Candidatus Gastranaerophilales bacterium
ATTTTCATATATAGCGCAAAAAATAAGTTCTATTCCAATTGGCAGTAAAACATTGGGCGAAACGGCTTTCGGCAAACTTTGCAAGAAAAGTAATGTCGGCTTTATGATTGCATTTGAGGGCATTTTAGAACTCTTCGGGCAAGTTATTCCGGCATTTAAAAACGGCGGCCTGGGTGAAGGTTTAAAACAAATAGGTAAATCCGGTGTCAAGGTTGCAGCCTCGACAGCAGGCTTCATTGGCGGCGAAGTTGCAGGTAAGGCAATAGGAGCAGCAATTGGAACGGCAATTTGTCCCGGAATAGGAACCGCCATTGGTGGTATAATTGGCAGCCTGGCAGGTGGCATCTTCGGCTCGAGCGTTGCAAGCGGTATTGCTAAAAAATTAACGGGCAAGCCATACAGTGAAAAAGCAGCCGAAGAAGATAAACAGACTGCTGCACAGCAAATCTCTCAAGATATCGGCGCAATGCAAGAACTTCAAACGGCAACCCTGCAAAGATTAAACGCAAAACGGCAATCGGGTATGGTTTTAGACAATAACGAACAAGAGTTGCTGCAATATATTGCAACACAAAATTTCAGAAATTATTATATGAATCGGAATTTTAGCGCGATGGCTTAAAAAATATTTAAACAAAAAAGGGTGGCTTAAACCACCCTTTTCGTATTCTTATAATAAATTAATGTCGCTCCAAACGGGCAGTTCGGTTTTTACGCGCTCAATAAAGTCTTTAGACTCTTTCGATGCCTTTGCCCAATTAACAGAACAAAGCCCGCGCTGCACCCAAACAAGTTCCTTAAAGAACTCGTATTGCGAATTTGAAGCTTTTAGCATTGAGCTTACATACATCTGTTGCGCGTCAATAACCTGTGAAATCGGCGCTTTGCCTTTTAGGTAGTTTTCTTTCACAATTTCATAGTTTTCTTTTGAAGCAAACAATGCTTTGTGGTTTTTTTCAATACTGAAGTAAGCACTAAGCGCACGGTTAATGGTTTCACGAACGTGCTCTTCCATACTTGTATTCACTTCTTCCACATATTTTTTCAGTTCTTTTTGCTCATTATTAACTCTCGCAATTTCGGCAAACTTTGTTCCGCCTTCAATCGGTTTCCACTGTGCAAAAATACCAATTCTACCAAAAGTTGGTTTAGCCGGAGGCAAGGTAAAAGAAGTCATACCTGTTCCATACGGAGGCGGTACAAACAACGGCAATTGAACCGGGCTTGTGTAGTGCCTGTCAAATAAACTTGTATATTCAAGTGAAATTTTCGCATCGGGCAAAACAAACTTTTGAATGTACATACCCTTTTCATAACCCTTCATTTTTATCGCTGCGCGAAGTTTGGCAAGCTCCGGAGCTACCTTAATTGCCTGCTCTACAAGCATTTGCGTGAAACGCTCGAGGTTTTGAGGGGTTATAACATAATCGATAATATGAATTTCGCTTGTATAAAAAGCGGGGTTATTTGCCTTCAATGGTTCAAAAACAAAATCTTCATTTTGCGGGCGATGCAACATTTTTGCAACCGCAATTTTCACGTTTTTGTAAGAAGCTGTCATATCAAGAAGATTTTGCTCGCTCACGCTCAATTGGCTTGACCAGCGCATAACCTCTTCCTTACCGCAGTAACCAAGGGCCGCACGGGTTTTCGCAATTGATAGATTTTCGCGCGATTCTTTAACAAACTCTTCTTGAGCCTTAATAGCATTTTCGAGCATCAAAGTTTCGATGTATAGAAGCGCAACTTCAATACCCATACTTTGTTCCGCTAAAAGCTGTTCAGACTTTGAAAAGTCGACCTTTTTCCTTTGAATTAAGATGTTTGTTACAAGTGCGGGCGAATATATTGTTTGGTCAATCCCGATATTAAAAATTCCTGTTTTCTCCGGCGTTGTAAGTTTGGCAGATTCGGCAAAATCTTCACTATATCTTTGCCAGCCTAAAGTCATCCCAAGCGTTGGCAAGTATCTTAATTTTGCACTCAAAGAAGCGTTTTTAGCCGCCTTAACAAGCAGCCTCTTTCTTTCGATATCTAAGTTATTTTTATCGAGTTCATCAAAAACAGCAGAAAGCGAAAGTTGCGTGGGCTGTTTTTTCGTGACTATAACCGCATTGTTCAAAATTCTTAAATGCGGTTGGATTCCAGTCTCTTCGGCTGTGTCCATATTTACAAAAAAGAGCTTCTCTTCGTTAAACATAAGCTTTTCGCTCTTGCTCTTATCACCTTGCAAAACACTATAAATATTGAAAGCAGTCGCTTTGGCAAGCTTTCTGTCTAAATCTGCGTTACCCGAACCGTAAAGTACGCCAAGCTCAACATCTTCTTTGCCGGCAGTTGAAAACGAAGGAATTTTTTTAGAGTTGATGCCTGCAAAAAGAGTTTTTCTTTCCTCGGTTGAAAGGTTAAACAACGGCGTTATAAAAACCGCATCACATTCGCCATTAATAGTATCAAGGCTTTTTTGAACATTATTTCCAACTGAAACAACTTTAAAATCAAGAGCTAATTCTTTGCTGGCAAATTTTTTCGCAATTAAGTCGTTCCAATCTTTTCTATTATTGTAAAAATTCTCATTAATTAAAATCGCCATCTTTTTAAACTTGGTTTGGCTTAACCTTTGAAAAACAATAATGTCATTTAAGGACTGTTGTATCGGGTTAAAAAACCCTTCTCCCAAATCGCGTAAGCCGTATTGGTCAAGCGTTATAACAAATTTTTTCTTGTCTTTTTTCTCGTCCAAATATTTTGTTGAAAGGGCGCCAAGTGAAATAACCGTTGTGCAATCCGAATTAAGGGCTTTTTCACTCGCAACTTTTACACTGTCATAACCCCAATCACCCGTAAAAATTAGGCTCTCCGGGAAAACTGCATTATACTCAGGCTGAATTGACTTGGATATTGTCTCCTGGAATGTTTTTAAAAGTTCTGCATTTTTATCTGACGGGCCGTCAAATATAAATGCAAACTTAATGCTTTGCCCGACTTTTGCTGGTGCTGCAGGCTTTGAAACTGTTGTTTTAACACCTGCTTTTTTAGGGGGTGCTGCTGCTATCGCAGCGGGCGCAAAATTCATGACAAGCATAAAGGCTATTAAAAAGCCCGATAGAAATTTTCTCATATTTCCTCCTAACTACAACACATCTATATAATTCGAATAATATATTAAAATGCACGAGCATGTAAACAAGCAGCACATAGATTGTTTACAAAGTGTAACCTAGCCAATCGGGCAATATACAACTTGGCTTAAAGATT
>JAVBQM010000127.1:0-4355 GCA_031549065.1 Candidatus Gastranaerophilales bacterium
ATTAAAATTATATAATTAATTTGGGGCGAGCGGCTTTTATGGGTCGCTTGCCTTTTATTTTTCACTAAATATAATATTATTACTTATTACTTGACTTGACGTAGTGCTCACGTCGCCTGCCTTCGCAGGCACCGCTTAGCACCGGCTCACGCGAAAAGGAATTAAAATGAAAAGCGAAATTCATCCAGATTACAAAAAAACAACTAGAAAATGCGTTTGCGGCAATGAGATTGAAACAGGCTCTATTGAAGACAATATCACTGTTGAAATTTGCAGCGCTTGCCACCCTTTCTATACAGGAAACCAAAAAATCCTTGACTCTGAAGGCAGAGTTGAAAGATTTAAGAAAAGATACGAAAAGAAAGCGTAAGCCGGTGCTAAGCGGTGCCTGCGAAGGCAGGTGACGCGAGCACTACGATGGCGACGTGAAACGAAGTTTCTCGGGAGCGCAAAGTTAATACAGCAGGGGGGAGTATGGGTAGCGTAAAACTAAGTGTGGATTTGATTGCAAAGCCACAAAATATGCTTGATGTTGTCTACACTGCCTGCAGAACTTGTTATAGTGCTCAATTGCCCGCCGAAATTTTTCATAGCGCCCCGGATGATGCCAAAAAACTTCAACTTATTGAACGCGTTATTTCATCAGGCCACTACTCTACAATTGAACACATTCAAGTTACTTTCGCCATTTCAAACGTTTCGCGTGCGCTTACACACCAGCTTGTTCGTCACCGCCATATGAGTTTTTCGCAAAAATCTCAACGCTATGTTAAGGAAAAAGGCGAGTTTGATTATATTGTGCCTTCTGCAATAGAAAAAAACCCTGAATTGGCGGCAAAATTTGATGATTTCATGGCGCGTACTGCGGAATTTTATCAAGAATTAACAGAAGCTGGTATTTTAGCGGAAGACGCCCGCGCGGTTCTTCCAAACGCTTGTGCTACTTCGCTTGTCGTGAGCTTAAACCTTCGTGAGTTTATACACTTTGCAAACCTAAGGCTATGCACTCGTGCACAACTTGAAATCCGCCAGCTGGCAAAGAAAATGTGCGACATTATGATTAAGGAAGAACCGTGGCTGAAAGCGCACCTTGTTCCTAAATGCGAAAGGCTTGGCTATTGCGACGAGGATAAATCTTGCGGGCGCGTGGCCACTAAATAATTTCTTTTGAATCTATCCTTCAGCACGTGTTTTCCAAATGCTTCAGATATTTCCGCGGAAAATTTTCCGCTGTTAATATATTGCCTCGCCCCCTTGTGTTCAAGTTTGTCGCAAATGACTTTTTGAGCATTTGCCCAATGTTCATCCGACAGCGCCCTAAAAACTTTCGTTGCGTCATATCCATTCACAACTCTTGAAAGACATTCTTTGCCGGCTTTTTTGTTGTAATTAAAAACATGGCCCGAAAAAGTTGACATCGCTCTTATCCATTTTCGTCTCTGGTCTTCAGCCTTTTCGGGACTTAAAGCTTCTTTTTTATTCCTTCCAAGCGCTGAATCAAAGTCTATGGATAAGAAAAATGCAAGTTCAAGGGGGGTAAAATCACAACTTCTTAAGGCAACTGTCTTTTTATTTGCGTTCAGATATCCAACGTTTCTTCTGATGACATCTTCGCTTGTGTTTTGCTTGACAAGCTCCAAGTACGTGCCGCAATCATCCGAATCAGTACCGTCAATTTTTGTCAAAAGTTTATTAACTTGGGCAGGTACTAACCCCTTAAAAGCATCCATTTCGGGGTCATGTTTTATTATCGCTACCATTTTTGTTCCAATAAAGGGGTCAAAGTCTACCCCGGTTGTACCCCTGATGGCTCCTGACAAAAATTCGTTAAATTTTTCATCATCACTCATCTCCTCTTTCTTTTTAAGCAGCGCATCTCTCATTTCATAATAGCTGGTATTTTCATCATAAGGTGAAAATAATAGATACGCGTATTCAAGAGGTGTTATTGATTTATCTGACGGAATTAAACTTAAATCAAGCTTTTTTATGGCGGCGTTTATTCGGAAGTTTTCCGCTTCAAGCACAATTTCAATTAAAGGGCGTTTTGTTACGGGGTCCTTTTCTGATAAAATTTCTTCCACTTCCCCGGTGATTGTTTTCAAGAAGCGGCTTGCTCTGGATAAAGGCCGAATTGTTACGCCATGGGCTTTGTAAGGTTGAGTAAAACTGCTTTCTTTAATCGGGTAGGCTTCTTGAAATGAATCCATTTCTTCCGCATCGAAGCGTGCTTTGAAGTTTTTTTGCTCTATGCCTTTTAGAAAGCTCGTTTGTTTAATGTTTGTGCAGTTTGTGATTTTCATACCGATTTTTATAAAACTTAAAAATAATTTTTTGTGCCAATAATTTTTAACATGACACAAAATTTTGTTTGTGTTTAAATCGTTTTACGATTAATTAAAACTAAGGAAACACAAACAATGGCAGTACCAAAGAAAAGAACGGGCGCATCAGCCCAGGGTCACAGAAGAGCTAACTGGAAGGCAACAGTTCCCGCAACAACAACTTGCACAAATTGCAATGCGGTTGTTTTGGCACACACAGTTTGCCCTGATTGCGGATATTATAAAAAATCTGCAGTGAGCATTAAAAACCCTAAATATGTTGCACTTGATGCAACTAAGAAAAAAGTTGTTAAAAAGGCAGCAAAACCTGTGGCACCGAAAGCCAAAAAGTCTGAAAAACCTGTAGAAGAAGTAAAAGTCGAAGAAGTTGCAGCGGTTGAAGAAGCTGTAGTTGAAACCGCGGCTGAAGCTCCTGCAGTTGAAGCAACAACTGAAGAATCTGCGGAAAAAACCGAAGAATAGTATTTTTAAAGGAAAAATATGACCAGAATTGCAATTGATGCTATGGGGGGGGACCATGCACCTAAACAAACTGTGGAAGGTGCACTTTGGGCTGCACATGATTATGGTGTAGCGGTTGAACTTGTCGGTCAGGAAGATAAAATCAGAAAAGAACTTGAAAGAGTTGCGCGCCGCGGTATTATGGTTAATAGAGGCGGCTTTTTCAAACAGAGAATTAAAATTGACCCCTCTAAGCTGGATATAAAAATTACCCATGCTCAAGAAACCATTGAAATGGGTGAAGCTCCGGGGCAAGCCATTAGAAAGAAGCGCAAATCTTCAATCGTTCTTGCGGTACAGGCTGTAGCCGAAGGAAGTTCTGAAGCTGTTGTTGCGGCGGGTTCAACGGGCGCTGCTATGGCAAGTGCGTTGTTTGGTTTGGGCAGATTGCCCGGAATCGAGCGTCCGGCAATTGCTGTGACACTTCCGACGATGAAAAGACCTGTTATGTTTTTAGACGCAGGAGCAAACGCTTCTTGCACGCCTGAAATGCTTTATCAATTTGCAATTATGGGGTCAACCTTCTATAAAAACGTTCATAGCACCGAAAGACCGCGCGTTGGCGTATTAAACATCGGCGAAGAAGCAGGAAAAGGCAACGAACTTGTGGTTCAAACCTATAAACTGCTTGAAGAAAATAAAGACGGTCTGAATTTTATAGGTAATATCGAAGGTAAAGAATTTTTCTATGGTGATTGCGAAGTTATTGTTTGTGACGGTTTCGTAGGCAATGTCGCGCTTAAAATTATTGAAGGTTCCTCCACAATGCTTTTTAAAATGCTTAAAGAAGAATTTACAAAAGATTGGATTGCAAAGGTCATAGGCCTTGTCGCGAAGCCTTTTATGAAAAGAATTTACAAAAGAATTAACTATGAAGAATTTGGCGGCGCCTTGCTTTTAGGAGTCAAGGGCATAACGGTTATCGCGCATGGACGCTCAACCTCTTACGCTATTAAAAATGCCGTGAGGGTGGCAAAAGAGGCGGTTGAATCTGAAGTTAACCGCAAAATTGCTGAAGTTTACGAATAATAAACAAACAAGGAGAGAATATGGCATTCACGCCTGCAAAAATATTATCTATTGGTATGGCACTGCCTAAAACCAAGGTTACAAATGAAGATTTGACAAAAATCTTAGATACTTCCGACGAGTGGATTAGAACCCGTACGGGGATTATTGAAAGAAACGTTTTGTCAGGTGATGAAAATGCGACTACGCTTGGTATTGCAGCTGCAAAAGATGCGCTTAAAAAAGCCGGCTTAAAAGGCGAAGACATTGATTTAATCATCGTTGCAACTTCATGTCCCTACAATATTTACCCTTCGACCGCTTGTGAAATTCAAAATGCTATTGGCGGCAAAGTCTCTCCCGCATTTGATATTTCAGCTGCCTGCACAGGGATGATTTATGCCCTTCAAGTTGGTCGTGCGATGCTTTCTACGGGTTTATACAAAAACATTTTGCTTGTGGCAACTGACCAAAATTCAAGGTTTGTAGACTGGACAGACC
>JAVBQM010000017.1:0-2780 GCA_031549065.1 Candidatus Gastranaerophilales bacterium
TTTTTCAAGTTTTGTTCTTAAATCCCCATAATCAAGATGCTTAAAGGGTATAAGCTTTGCGCCCCCGAGCTTTATGCCGTCAATTATAGAAGCGTGGTTTAAACGGTCGCAAAAAACAACGTCCTCGGCGCCGACGAGCGAAGAATAAATCCCCACATTTGCGTGATAGCCGCTGTTAAATAAAAGCGCTTTTTCACGGTCCATTTCTTGTGCAATAAATGTTTCAAGTTCATCATAAACAGGTGAATTGCCCGAAAGTAAACGAGCTGAAGGAATTGAAATCGCCTGTTTTGAGCGCCCAAATTCCGCCAGAAACTTCTTGCGCAAATCATCATCCGCGCTAATTCCTAAATAATCATTAGAGCAAAGATTTAAAAGTCTTTTGCCCTCAAAAATAACGTATTTTCCCTCTTGCTCAACGGGTTTGATACTTCTCATTAACGGTCAACAGGAATTAAAATAACTTGTCCGATTTGAAGCGATGCAGGGTTTTTAATGTTATTCATAATTTGAATTTTTTGAATTTTTTCAGGGTCATATTTGCCGTAAAATCTGGTTGCAATTTTATCAAGCGTATCACCGCTTTTAATGGTGTATTTTTCTTCATTCACTGCTTCAATCGGCGCAACATGTTTTTTATCCGTAGGAATAATAGCGACAGATGTCGGTTTTATTCTCGCTGCATCTTTTTGTTTTGGCTGTATCGCCATTGAGCTTATACCCACAATTAATGAAATAATAAGCATTGAAATTGCACCAAGCGCAAAACCTACGCCCAAGTAAACACCTGGAGTTTTTTTAACGTGCGGCTTTCTGATGCTTTTTTGGAAATTTTTGTATAGCATATCGATTTCGGAAGTTTTTTCAACCGGCTCGCTTTGTCTGTATTGGGGGATGTCATCAGTGCTCATATTCATTGCTCTTGCACGCTCAAGCATTGTCATACGCTCTTGCGATAGGCTTGCTCTGTGTAATGTCGAACTCTTCATTCCTTCACCTGTTAGTTAGCTATATATCAATAATTATGAGCTAACCAGCCTTAAAGTCAAGATAGGCGACATGTTGTGTAAAGAATTGTTAAGTATGCACAGACAGGCAACAGGCCGCCTTTATGGTATAATTTTGCCTATGAATAGCATTACTAAAAGACTTATTTTTTATCCTTTATTTTTCCTTGGATTTTTATTTTTGTTATTTACCTTTATGACGAATATGCTTTATTTTCCGATAAGGGATGTTAAACCTACTTCTTACAAACATGAAGATATTTTTATTCCGGTAGAAAAAAATCAGAAAATAAACGCGTGGTACATTAAAGCAAAAGACGGTTTCCCGACAATAATTTTTAGCCACGGCAACGGCGGCAATATCGGGGTGTTTTTTCCAATGCTTATGAGTGCAGTAAACAGCGGGTTTGGAGTTTTAATTTACGATTATCGCGGTTATGGTAAAAGCGACGGACGCCCTTTTGAAACAGGGTTATATAAAGATCTGGAAAGTGCCGTAGGGTATTTGAACACTGTAGAAAATATTAAAAATGAAGACATCATTCTTTGGGGTCTTTCTATAGGCGGAGCCGTGACAGTGGAAACAGCCCGCAAAAATAATTTCCGAGGCGTTATTTTACAAAGTACATTTGCAAGCGTTCGCGATGTGGCTACTGATAAAATAAAACAAATATTTTTCTTTAACACCGATAATAAGACATTTGACAAAGTGCTTAGAAAAATTGTATGCATTCTGCCAGTTATTCAAAGGTATGAAACGAAAAAGAAAATAGGAAATATAAAAAGCCCGCTTTTAATTTTACACTCCAAGGAAGATGAGTATTTTTCTCATCACCACGCGGAGATTAACCACGCCCGCAACCCGAATTCAGAGCTGTTCATTTCAGACGAGGGCAGCCATAACGACTACTGGTGGTCTGATAACAGGGTATTGGAATTTCTTAATAAATTAAAGTGAAAACAGGGTTAAACGCTTGCTAGAACCAACTACGTCCCATAGTTGCTTTACCGTTTTGGTTGTAAAGTGTATTTTGATACCACCTGCCCAAGAATTCACCGTCGGGTGCGTACATAAATTGGTCGTATTTGTTTAAATTGTACACCTTTGCGATAAGTTTACCTTTTTTGTTGTACTGGTAAGAAACACAAGGGTATTTGCCGTAATCTTTTTCTAAATAGTCAACGTACCTTAAATTCCCGAAAAGGTCATAATAGTAAGCATTTCTGAGATTATTTTTTTCAACTATACCATAGGCCAATAAAAGCCCGCCCCTGTAAAAACCCGCTATAAATTTATTTTCATCTTCCTCTATTCCCGCTTTGATTTTCCCTGCGGTTTCAAAATGCGCCTGGTCTTTGAGGTGTGTTTTTATCCCTGTTCCTTCAAAATTAAGCCCTCGGGTGTTTATGGCAATATTTTTATACTTTTCAACAAGTTCATTTCTCTCTTTTTGTGATAAATTTACCCACTCGAACTCAACTCCGCCTTGTATAGTTTCGGCTTTTGCAAACTGTGCGGTAAGAAAAAATATGCAAATAATAAATATTTTTATGATTTTGTTCACAAAACTTATTATACCATGGCTTTCATTTCACCGCAGCCCCGAAAAAATCCGCTTGACTCTCAATATTGATTAGATATGATTGTTTAAGCCTAAGTTAAGCTGGCGTTTTGTATCGATTTTTTAACACTTTACATATATTAGAGGTATTTAGATGACAACAACACAATATGCACCAAGAGTTACTCCAATGGGGATTCCCTATACCAGA
>JAVBQM010000013.1:0-18767 GCA_031549065.1 Candidatus Gastranaerophilales bacterium
CTTATGCTGCACCTTAGCCAAACCCTCATTAATGTCACGCTCATGAACGCGAAAAGGCAAAATTTCAAGGGCGGCACGGGCTAGTGCTAAATTTTCACCCTGAAAATCACCTTTAAGTGCGAAATTTTCGGGCGGAGCGAGCGGCTTAACTTTATGCAACAGCGCATTTTTTCCATTGGCAGTACGCTCAATCACTTCAAGGGCAAGGTTTTGTTCCCCGACAACCACGGGGCAAGTTTCTTTAATTATCCCCGCCTTTTCAAAGCCGATTTTTTCAATTGTTTCACCCAATCGCGCCGTATGATCAAGACTGATTGAGGTTATAATACTCGCCAAAGGCCGTTTTATAACGTTTGTGGAATCAAGCCTGCCGCCAAGGCCTGTTTCTAAAATCACAATGTCGCAGCCTTGATTTTTAAAATATAAAAACCCTGCAACTGTCAAAATTTCAAATTCCGTAAGGTTTACGTCGTTCTTTTGCGCTGTTTCATTCACTCGCGCCACCAAATCGTTCAATTCACTTTGCAAAATTTCAACGTTATTTATTTTTATGCGCTCGGTGTATGAAAAAAGATGCGGACTTGTAAAGAGACCAACTTTGGTGCCGCTTTCATTTAGGATTGAAGACAAAATAGCGCAGGTTGAGCCTTTACCGTTTGTGCCTGCAACATGGATAAATTCAAGTTCATCTTGCGGGTTGCCAAAAATTTCCAGAACTTTTGAAACACGCTCTAACCCAAGACAAATGTGGAATTTCTCGCTTGAAGTCAGAATTTTTTCGGCCGCGCTAACACTCATTTTGAAATTTCCCGGAGCTTTTCCAAAATATTTTTTGTCGCATCAGGCTTTGCAAAATCCAGAGCCGCAGTACGCATTTGACGCAATTTAGCATCGTCAAAAATTGTGTTATTCACTAATTCCAGCAAAGTTTCACCGTCACATTTTCCATCTTCAAGAACAGTCGAAGCGCCCAAGTTTTCCATAACTTTAGCGTTCAAACGCTGGTGGTCGGCAGCCGAATAAGGGTACGGCACAAGGACTGAGGGCAGGCCAACCGCGCAAATTTCGCTTATACTTAAAGAGCCTGAGCGCGAAACAACTAAATCTGACGCGGCAAGAGGAATTGACATATCATCAAAATATGGCGCCACAGTCGTATTCTCGGGTATTTCACCGAGCATTGCAATAACATCATCATAATTTTTCGCGCCGGTTTGCAAAATTATGTTTAATTTATCTGAACTCGCAAAATGTTTGATTAAATGCACGGCCGCTTCATTAAGAGTTTTCGCCCCTTGAGAGCCGCCCATAATAAGTAAAACGGGTTTTCTTGGAGCCCCCAAAAGTACTTGCGGACCGCTTTTAAAACCCATTTTTTCGCGAGAAATTTCTTTATCGGTTTTGAAAAATACTTCACGAACAGGATTACCGAAATGGTAGATATTCTTAGCTTTCAGCTTCCCTCGAGCTTCATTGAAAGCAACTGAAGTAGCGCTCGACCATTTTGAAAAGAACCTTGAAACAAGCCCGGGGTAAACGTCGCAATCGTGCGTCATATAAGGAATTTTAAGGAAAATAGAAGCCATTAAGACGGGCGCTGAAACATATCCGCCCGTTGCAAAAACAGCCGCAGGCTTGTGTTTTTTAATGTATGATGCTGCAACACAAGCTGCAACAAAGGTTTTCAGCATCCAAAACAAAAATTTCAACCCGAGCCATTCAAATTTTCGCGGCATGTAATTAACATCCACACTCAAAAATTCAATTTCATTTTCATTGCAAATTTTATATTCAAGATTTTTTTTGCTGCCGATAAAAATAACATCATCGCCCGATTCCCTTAAAGCCTTTGTTATTGCAAGAGCTGGGTAGATATGGCCGCCCGTGCCGCCGCCTGAGACAAAATACAATTTTTTGCCGTCATCAACCGCATTATTCATAGGATTTTATCCTCGCCGAGATTTTTTGCACTCTTTTTCTTGAAATGCTCAAAAGCACGCCGAGCATACAAAGAGTTACAAATAAGGAACTTCCGCCGTAGCTGATAAACGGCAGCGGAATACCTGTTGCAGGAACAAGCGCACTTGTAACGCTCATATTAATTAGCGCTTGAAAGCCGATAGAGAAAGTGATTCCGACTGCAAGCAGTTTGCCGAATAAATCTGTAGAGCGAGAAGCAATAAGGAAGCCGCGATAAACAAAAACTGCAAATAAACAGATTAAGAAGAAGCACCCCAAAAAGCCGAATTCTTCAGCGATTACGGCAAAAATAAAGTCCGTATGGCCCTCTGGCAGCCAGCTTAATTTTTGCTTAGAGTTACCATAGCCCACGCCGAAGAAACTGCCATCAGCAAAGGCAACGAGCGATTGAATTATATTATAACCCGCGCCCAGAGGGTCTTTTTCAGGGTCAAGCCAAATTAAAAGACGTTGTTTTTGATAGTCTTTAATTGTAAACCAAAGCACCGGAACAGCCGCAGCACCGTATAGGAAAAAGTTTTTAATGTTTCCGCCGGCACAAAAATAAATTGCCAGAAAAGTTGTAATAAGTAAAACCACCATTGAAAGGTTAGGCTGTTTATAAGTCAAAAGCAGCATAAGGCCAAAAACAATGTAGTGTGGAATTTTCGCCTGATCAAAGAGTTTAATATTTTTACTAAAAATAGTGGCAAACATAAGAATAGCCGCGGGTTTACAAATTTCCGAGGGTTGAAATTGAAGCGGGCCAATCATCAGCCATCTTTTCGCTTCATTTACCGTAACTCCAAGGGGCGTAAATTGCACCAATAGAAGCAGGCCTACGACAATCCAGCCAAACATAAGTGAAAGCTTTTTAAATTGATTATAATTTGTTTTAGAAAACCACCAGCAGCCGAAAATTCCACCAATCATCCAGGCAATTTGTTTAATTGTAAAAATAAGCGGGCTGTCGCCACTTGCAATTGCGCGCGGAGCGGACGAGGAAAAAACCGCCATAATCCCAATAACCACAAGGAAAATTGCAACCGCAATAAGCGTTTTATCGGGCGGGGTTACAATCGTACCGTCTTCTTTGTGTCGTCCGCCGCCGTGGTTGCCTGAATTTCTCGCACCCTGACTATTGCCTCGAAAGCCTTGATTGCCGCCGCGGTTACCTTGAGAATCTTTATTGTCATGGCCTTTTCTTGAGTACATATTTTTTAAATTCTTCTCCCCGATGTTCAAAACTTTTAAACATATCGAAACTTGCTGCAGCAGGCGAAAGTAATACTACATCAGGTTTTTCGGCAATTGCTGTATCAACTGCTTCTTTAAGTGTTTTCGCTCTAAAAATCGCTTTGTAACCCGATTCTCTGAGCTCTTTTTCAAATCTGTCCGCCGCTTCACCAATTAATATAACAGATTTCATTGTTTTTTTGACCACTGCGCAAAATTCTTCAAGCGTGGTGCCCTTATCTCGCCCCCCTGCGATAAGGGTAACATCCGCACCCTCGAAGGATTTGAGCGCAACAATTGTTGCTTCCGGGTTAGTTGCTTTTGAATCATTGTAAAATTTTATATTGTTAAATTCCGTTACAAATTCACACCTGTGTTCAGGCGCTTTAAAGGTTTTCATTTTTGCCGCAATTTGAGTGCCTTTAAGGCCTGCAATTTTAGCCGCAATAATTGAAGCAAGCGTGTTTTGAAGGTTATGTTCGCCTACAATCGGAACATCTGTTACATCAATTATTTTCTCATTTTTAAAATACAGGGCGCCATTTTTAACAAACGCATCAGCTTCTTTTTGTGTTGAAAAAAAGTAGGTTTTGCACTTCAATTCCCCAGCCAAACCAGCCACCGCAGGGTCGTCAAGGTTTAAGATTGCGCTCTGGTTCGGCCCCATATTGCGAAAAATTTTCGCCTTAGCTTCAAAATATTCTTCCAAACTGCCGTGAAAGTAAATGTGATCAGGCGTCAGGTTGGTAAAAATTGCAATTTCTGGTGAAAAAGTCGGGCTGTAGTGCGCCTGAAAAGAACTTGTTTCGCAAACCAGGTAATCTGAAGCATTCACGTTACCCAAGAAATCGCAAGGCGAAACCCCGATGTTACCGCATGCGGGCACATCTAAAATATGGCTTAAGAGCATTGTGGTAGTTGTTTTCCCGTTTGTGCCCGTGACAGCAATCAGCTTCCCGCCGCCAATTCTATATGCAAGTTCAATATCAGAAATAAATTCTATGCCGCGATTCGCCAAGGTGGCAAAAATCGGCGCTGTTGGAGGAATCCCGGGGCTTGTAACAACAAGGTCTGCGCCTTCAATAAACTTTTCAGAATGTTCCCCGAATTCAACTTCCACACCATCTGGCGCAGGGCCTTTTTTTGAAACATCAAGTTCGCTTATAAAACATTTTGCACCAAGAGAAGTCAAAAATTTCGCGACCGAAACCCCCGTCACGCTTAACCCTAAAATTAAAACTTTTTTGCCTTTAAAGTCCATAGGGTTTGCTATAGCCCCAATTTATACTGATAATAATATCCTGCAATTGCAATCGCTGCGCCAATTGCCGACACAAGCGCGAAAACAAAAACGATTTTCTTTTCGCCCCAGCCGGAGAGTTCAAAATGGTGGTGTATAGGGCTCATTTTGAAAATCCTTTTGCCAGTGAGTTTAAAACTTGCCACTTGAAGCATAACAGAAAGCGTTTCACAGATGAACAAAATTCCAATCGGTATAAGCCACAATTCAAATTTGCCCATAATTGCAATTGTTGCTAAAAGCCCACCCAGAGCGAGGCTTCCTGTGTCTCCCATAAAAATTTGCGCAGGCTTGCGGTTAAAATAATAAAACCCGAGACACGCAGCGGAAGCGGAAGCCGCTATAATCGCTAAATCAGTGTAACCGTTTAAAAACGATAATGCTGCGCATGCCATAAACGCAAAAAATGAGCTGGAACAAGCCAAGCCGTCTAATCCGTCGGTTAAATTCACGGCATTAGAAGAACCTATTATCATAAAAACCGCAAAAACAGGATAGAGCCAGCCAAGATTAATGCTGTATTGGAAAAAAGAAACTGTGGTCTGAGAAGCTGTCAAAAGATATGCCGCAGGCAAAGCTGCGACCGCAATTTGCAAAAGCAATTTACCTTTTGCGCTCAGGCCTTCATTTTTCCTGCCTTTAATTTTTTTAATATCATCCTCAAAACCCGTGAAAGCATAGAAGACAAAGGTTACAAGAACAATCAACGCACGCTGAGTTGTTTCTTCGGCCATAAAAAGCGTTAAAAGCGTTCCGATTAAAATTGATGCCACAATAAAAACACCGCCGGTTGTTGGCGTTTTGTTCTTTTCGGCGTGCATTTGCGCAACTTCTTCGCGGATGTATTGCGAATACATTTTCTTTTTCATAAACGCAAGGTATGGAATCCCGAGCAGCAAGCACAACACAAGGGTTATCAAACCTGCAACGCTAATCATAATCATAAGGCTTGAACCTCCTCAATTATTTTTTCAAACTGCATGACACGTGACGCTTTTAATAAAAACGTGGAACCCTCAGGGCAGTGCTGCACAATAAATTTTGCGCAATCTTGCACGGTTTCAAAGTTGTAAGAGTTGCATTTTGTGCTTACCGAAATAAACCTTGCCAAATCACCCACGGTAAGAAGCTCAAATCCTTTATTTTCAAGGTCATTCAGAAAATCGCCAAGTTCTTTATGATATTTTATTTCGTCTTTTCCAAGCTCCGCCATATTCCCCAAAACCAGATATAGCGGCTTTTTATACACCGAACACACAGTTTTTATGACCGCGCGCATTGATTCAGGGTTGGCATTATAGCTGTCGTTAATTATTGTAAAACCCTTGGTTTGAGTGATTTCCCAGCGTTTTTCAATTTGCCTGAATTCTTTTAAGCCTTCTTGAATTTGGGACGTCCCAACACCGAGAATTTTCGCCGCATCAATTACCAGAAGCGCGTTTTCAACGTTATGTTCGCCCTCAATTGCCAGTTCATAATCAACACCCTCAAAATTAAATTTGGTAGAATTTTGCGAAATTTCAACATTTTTCGCGTCATGAACAGAAAAATAATGTTTCTTTCCTTCGAAACGAATTTTTTGGCGAATTTTTTCATTATCGTTTGAAATTAAAACACCATCAGGCTTTAAGTGGCTGACAATTTCACATTTCGCGCTGACAATATTTTTCAAATTGCCCAATTTTTCAACATGCGCCGAGCCCACGTTTGTAATTATGGCAATATCAGGTTCGCAATATTTAGACAGCAACTGGATTTCGCCCAAGTTTCGCATGCCCATTTCAACTACAACAACTTCAGTATCAAGCGGCATCGAAAACATTGTCTGGCAAAGCCCGATTTCATTGTTATGATTAAGTTTTGACTTGTGCGTTCTGAAACTTTTGGCCAAAACTCCCGAAAGCATTTCTTTAACGGTGGTTTTTCCTGATGACCCCGTTATTGCAACCACTTTAGGGTTAATTTTGTTGCGGGTATAATTTGCAAGCTGAAGGTAAGCTACAAGTGCGTTTTTGACATAAAGCACAAATTCGCAGTCCGTGTTAATTTTGTGTTTATCCTGCGTAAAATAGCCAATTGCACCCTTTCTAATGGCGGCATCAATAAAATTATGCCCGTCAAAATTCTCACCCCGAAGCGGAAGGTAAATATCGCCCGGGTTGATTTGGCGTGTATCAGTACTTATTTCAAAAGAACCATCCAAAATGCCCTTGTGGAGCAACTTTGCACCCGTAACATCAATGATTTCCTGAACGCTAAACTTCATTCAATTATTGTAAATCAAACAGGTCATGATGTAAAATAAAAGCGTAAGCCGTGTGTGGAGCCGCAAGGCGAAACCGTACGATAGCGACGTGTGCCGAAGGCGCTCAGGAGCAAAAATTACATGAAAAGAATTGCCGTTGTTCCGATTGATAATCGCCCGATTTGCCACACTTTAGTGGAGCAAATTTGCGCGCTAAATAAAGGGATTGAGCTTTTTTTACCTCCGAGAGAATTGTTGGGCGGGCTTATTGAATCTTCAAATATTGAAGGGATTTTAAGCTGGCTTGAAAAATTTGGGAGAGAGGAGGGCACGGGCGACGTGCCCGATTATATAATTCTAAGCCTTGATACTATTGCTTATGGCGGACTTGTAAATTCAAGAAGATGCCCGGAAAATTACGACCAGATTTTATCGCGCGTAAAAAGACTTCAGGAAATTATCGCGCAGTTTAAAAAAGCTGACGCAAAAGTTTACGCATTTTCAAGCATAATGCGCATTTCAAACAACAATATTAACGAAGAGGAAAAGCAATATTGGAGCGATTTTGGCAAACAGATTTTTGAATATTCATATAATTTCCACAAATTCGGCAATACGGTGAATAAAATTCCTGAAAACATTTTAAACGATTACCTTGCCACCCGCGAACGTAATTTTAAAATTAATAAATATTATCTGAAACTGGCACAGAAAGGGGTTTTCGACACATTGGTTTTCTCCAAAGACGACACGGGCGAATTCGGTTTGAATGTTAAAGAAGCACAAGAACTTGAAAAACTTTGTCGGGAAAACGTTTTCATAAAAACAGGGGCGGATGAAATCCCCTTAACTCTTCTTGCGCGCGCGATTGCCGATGGCGAAAAAATCAGCGTAACGCCTGTTTTTCTAAAACCTGAGGGGGCAGGAATAATTTCAAAATATGAGGATATCCCGCTTAACGAGTGCGTGAAATCCCAGCTAAGCCTCGCGGGGGTTGAGATTTCGCCCGAGAACGCCAACCTGAATTTCATAATAAATAATTTTACCAAAACTCAGGGCGATTTGGTTTTAGGGGAAGCAAACTCCGCGGGGCGGGCTAACTTCGAGGGCGAAAAGCCTTATTTTATCGCCGATGTTAATAACGCAAACGGTTCGGATTTTGGCTTTGTTGAAGAATTTTTATCTCGCAGCGCAGGACAAGGGGCGGATGAAAATTTCTACGGCTATTGCGCGTATAACACAAGCGCAAACTCAATCGGCTGTGCTATTTGCATAGCTGTGGCGAAATTTTTTGCCATTTCTGCGGGGCAATATGATGATAAAGCCTTTAAAAAGTTAATGATGGTAAGGTTTTTGGATGATTGGGCTTATCAGGCAAAAATCAGGAAAAATGTGCGCGAAGAAGGGCAAAAACAGGGTTATTTTGATATTGCGCCCCATAAAGAAGAATTTGTACCGTTTGAACAAAAAATTTACGCTTTTTTGAACATTCCAAGCAGCACTTATGGTAAAATTGATTACGAACTTCCTTGGAAAAGAAGTTTTGAGATCGAAATTAAGTTTGAGGGTTAACGTTTGATAGCTATTTACGCCTTATTATTCCCAATATTTTTCACGCCCGTAATTTTATTTTTAAGCCTTGCCTCACCCAAAATCCGCGCGGGCTTTAAACAAAAATTCGGCAAATATGATTTTAAAATCAAAGAAAAAACCTTGTGGATTCACGCAGTTTCAGTCGGTGAAATAGCCGCTATATCAGACTTTATAAGAAAAAATGCGACAGATAAAAAAATTGTTTTAACAACCTCGACGCCGCAAGGGCGAGATTTTGCCCTATCAAAATTAAGTAAATATTGCGCAAAAATTTGCTACTTTCCTTATGACTATAAATTCGCCATTAAAAATGCAATCGAAGCTATAAACCCGAAAGTGATAATGATTGTTGAAACGGAAATTTGGCCGAATTTTGTGTACGAAGCCAAAAAAGCGAATATCCCCGTTGTTATTGCAAACGGCAGAATTTCAGACTCAACTTTTAAAAGCTATAAAAAAATCAGCTTCTTTTTAGGGGGAGTTTTTAAAAATTTCCACGCAATTTTAGCGCAAAGCGAGGATGATGCTAAAAGATTTATAAAAATAGGTGCAAAGCCAAATATTGTGAAGAATATGGGTAATTTAAAGTTCGACACCGCGCCGCAAAATCTTCAAACTAGAGCCGAACTTGAAAAGACTTATAACAAGGGCGAACTCAAGGTTATAGTCGCAGGAAGCACCCACAAGGGCGAAGAAGGCATTGTTCTTAATTCGTTTGCAAGGCTGAGGAATAAAGATGTCAACCTCAGGTTAATTATCGCCCCGCGTCATTTAGAGCGGCTCGGCGAGGTCGAAGGACTCATTAAAAAAACAAAACTGAAATATTCGCTCAAAACAATGGGGGCCGATTTGGCTTCATCAGAGGTTATTTTACTTGATACCACGGGCGAATTGGCCAATCTATATTCAATCGCCGATGTTGCATTTTTAGGCGGAAGCCTTAATGAAACGGGCGGCCATAACCCGCTTGAAGCAACAGTTTGGGGTGTGCCGGTTTTATCAGGGCCAAACATTCGGAATTTCAGAGTAATTTATCGCGAACTTATTAAAAACGGCTGTGCTAAAATTATTAATAACGCTTTTGAACTCGGGGATGAATTTAAAAGAATACTTGAAAACAAGCAGCTTTATGGCAAAAATTGCACGCAAACAATTGAACAAAACCGTGGTGCGGCAAAGAACTTAGAAAATTGCATTAAGGAATTATATGGAAATTAAATTTGAAAAATGGCAGGGTCTCGGAAACGATTTTATTATTGCCGAAAATCTTAGTTTGACACCTGAAATTGCACAAAAGCTTTGCGACAGAAACTTCGGCATAGGCGCAGACGGTATTTTTTGCCCTACTAAACCTGAGGCGGGCGGCGACATCGCTTGGGATTTTTACAATTCCGACGGATCGATACCTGAAATGTGCGGCAACGGAATACGCTGTTTTGCAAAATATGTTCTTGAAAAAGGTTTAGTGAAAAAAAACAAATTCAGCGTTGAAACTCTTGCAGGAGTAATTATTCCAGAGATACTCGATAACGGAAATGTCAGGGTCGATATGGGTGTGCCTGTTTTGGAAGCATCAAAAATCCCTGTGAATGTTGAAACGCCGCAAAATTTTAAAGTTGAAGGCTTTGAAGCTTCAGCCGTTAGTATGGGAAACCCGCACTGCATCATCTTTACGGAAGGTAACCCGCGCACTCAGGCGGTTGAAAAGGGCATCAGAATTGAACTTAGCCCGCTTTTCCCCGAAAAAACTAATGTGGAATTTGTGAAAATAATTTCGCGCTCCGAAATCCAATTAGACGTTTGGGAGCGCGGCTGCGGTATAACACTTGCTTGCGGCACAGGCGCCTGCGCTTCAGTGGTGGCAGGAGTTTTAAGGGGGCTTTTAGACAATAAAGTCCGCGTTAATTTACCCGGCGGCGCACTTGAAATTGAATATAACGGCACAACTGAAGCACCTGATAAAAGCGCTTATATGACGGGTGGGGCAAAGAAAGTTTTTGTCGGAACGGTTGAAATTTAGTCCGCGCGTTTAGCTCCTGAACGACTTCGTCGCACGTCGCCATCGTAGTGCTTGCGTCTTCCGCCTTCGCGGACGCCGCTTAGCACCGTCTTACGCGTTTAGAAGTATTCCTTAAATATCTTCATTGAGCAATAATTACCGCACATTGTGCAAGGCGTGCCATCGCCCTCTTTGCCGCCGCAAGAAATACCCTCAAAAACAGATTTATCTAGCGCATTTTCTCTTTGGCCTGTCCAATCAAGGTTTTTACGCGCAATTGACATTTGTCTGTCGCGCTCAATGGCTCTTCTGTTGCCTCTTGCAACATCCGCCGCATGGGCCGCAATTTTTGCGGCAATAATGCCTTCTCGTACCTGTTTAGCGTTTGGAAGCCCGAGGTGTTCTGCCGGAGTAACATAACACAAGAAATCTGCCCCGTTCATCGCCGCAACTGTTCCGCCAATCGCGCTTGTAATATGGTCATAGCCGGGCGCAATGTCGGTTACCAGAGGCCCAAGAACATATAATGGTGCATAGTCTGTTAATTCTTTAACGGTTTGAATGATTGAAGGAATTTTATTCAAAGGCACATGCCCCGGCCCTTCAACCATTGATTGTACACCGGCTTCGCGCGCACGTTTAACAAGTTCGCCAAGAACAATTGTTTCAGCCACTTGCGCTCTATCACCGGCGTCAGCGCCGCAGCCCGGACGAAGGCCGTCGCCCAAAGAAAGCGTCACATCATAAGTCCGCGCAATATCAAGCAATTCATCATAATGTTCATAAAGCGGATTTTCCTTGCCTGTTGCTTTAATCCAGCAAGCAAGCATGGCGCCGCCCCTGGAAACAATACCTGTTACACGCCCTTGTCTTTCAAGCTGTTCTACAACAAATTTTGTAACGCCGCAATGTACAGTAATAAAATCGACACCCTGTTTGCAATGTTTTTCGATATCGGCAAAAAGTTTGTTTTTGCTTAGCTGAGCGATATCGCCCGCCCCGTCGAGTGCTTCTTTGCCTGCCTGATACATAGGAACAGTGCCTATTGGGAGCGTTGTTGCAGCGATAATTTTTTCGCGGACAATATCTAAATCGTCTCCTGTTGAAAGGTCCATTAAAACATCTGCACCTGTCATTTCAATAATTCTGACTTTATCAAGCTCTTCATCAAGTGAAGATTTCTCGTTTGATGTCCCGATATTTGCATTGGTTTTAACGCTCAAGCCTTCGCCGACACCAACAGGCACGCAATTCGCGCGGGTGCTGTTTTTTAAAATTACAATCCTGCCGTTTGCAACGCGCTTTCTTATAAATTTCTCGCTTCTGCCTTCAAGTTTGGCTATAAAAGCCATTTCTTCAGTTATATTTCCTTGCTGCGCTTCAATAATTTGAGTGGTCATCCGCCCCTTATCCCTTTTTTATATTTTTAATTTTTTGATTTCTTCAACTTCTTTTGTGTTCAATTTTTTCGCACCGCCCAAAACTTGCGCGCCAAAATATGTTTCGCAATATGCCCTCAGTGCTTCAAGATTGTAAAAACACTCTTTTAGGCTCGCCGCACCCGTTACAACGCCATGGTTTGCCATTAAAACTGTGTTATAACCTTTTTTAAAAGGTTTTGATGTTGTTTCCGCAAGTTTGAACCCGGATGGTGTAGCATAAGGCACCAATGGCACTTTATCAAAGTGGAATACAAACTCCGCCAGAATAGGCGCTTCAATAGGTTGATTCGCAACTGCAAAAGCCGTGATATAAGGGCAGTGCGAATGAATTATCGCGCTTATATCCTCGCGTTCTTGGTAAATATCTAAATGCATATATTTTTCAGAAGATGCTTTTTTGCCACCTTCAAGCAGGTTACCTTCGAAATCAACAAGCACAATATCATCCGCTGCTAAATCACCCAAGGCGGAACCGCTTGCAGTAACTAAAATTCCACGCTCTGTTTTAACGCTGATATTCCCCGTTGTTGCAGGGCTTAAACCTTTATCATAGAGCCTTTTTGCCCAGTATTTTATTTCCTCTTTCTGCACTTATCTCCTCGCGGCTTGCATATTAGCCTTTATATGCTTGAATAATTATAGCGCAAAAAAAATAACTTTTGCGACTTCATAAAAAAGGTTGTGAAAAACATCACACAAGCAATTCAAAAAAACATCAAATTGGCCAGCCACGCAGGTTTTTGTTACGGTGTAAAGCGTGCGGTTGAAACAGTTAAAAAACTAAAGACACAAAGCCCCGAAAAGAAAATTTGCGTTCTGGGGGAACTTATCCACAATTCCCAAATCATCAACGAACTTGAAGATATGGGCATTAAAACTGTGGATGAAGTACCACGCGAGGGTTTTGATATTTGCGTAATTCGCAGTCACGGAGCAAGTTTCGAGGTTTTTGAGCAGGTAAAAAACAGCGGACTTGAACTTGTAGATTTAACCTGTCCCGACGTAAAAAAAGTTCAAAATCGCGCAATTGAACTTGCAAAAGAGGGATATTTTTTGATTATTCTTGGTAAGCCCGAACACCCTGAAGTTATGGCAATCGAAGCTGATGCTTTGGCTTATGCACAAAATTCGGACTACATTTTTGTAGCACCCAACATTGAAACGCTAAAAGAAATTGAGGGGCGGATTTCAGGCGCTTTAAAAATCGGCGTTGTGGTTCAAACAACTCAGCGAATTGAATTTTTGAGTGAAGTTTTAAATTTTTTAACACCGATTTCAAAAGAACTTCGTGTTATAAACACCATCTGCGCTTCAACATCTTTAAGGCAAAACGAAGCCAGGGAACTCGCAAAAGAAAGTAATTTAATGATTGTTGTCGGCTCCAAAAAAAGCGCAAATACAACACATTTAGCGGAAATTCTTGAAGATATCACACAAACCATTCACATCGAAACCGCCCGTGAGCTTGAAGAGTATGCGACAATTATAGAACAAGCAATTAATATCGGCGTCACAGCAGGCGCTTCAACGCCGGATTACATAATTAAAGAAGTAATAACCAAATTAAAAAAAGGAGAATAAAATGACAAAAACAATTACCACAGAAGAATTTGAGGCTATGCTAAATAATTCTTACACTTACAAACTCAACGTTGCAGACATAGTTAAAGGCGTTGTTGTAAAAAAAGAAAAAGACGGCTTTTTAGTAGACATCGGCGCAAAAACTGAAGCTTTTTTACCGAATTACGAAGTTGTAAATTCAAGAGATCAAAACCCCGACGATTTTATTAAACTTTGGGACGAAAAAGAATTTTACATCACAAAAGATGAAGAAGACGACGAAGTTATCGAACTTTCATTGAAAAAATTGGCTTACGCGCAAGCTTGGCAAAAGCTTAACGAAGCTAAAAATGAAAATGAAAACATTATGGCTACCGTTGTTCAATCGGTTAAAGGCGGCTTGATTGCTGAAATCGCAGGTTTGAGAGGCTTTATTCCTTCTTCTCAATTAAGAGCGGGTTCAAACACTGAAGCTCAAGCGGGCGCTGAATTAGAAGTAAAAATTCTTGAGGCTGACCCTAAACGTAATAAATTGATTCTTTCGCAACGTCAAGTTTACGCTCAACAGCGCGAAATGGTTGCAGATGAAGTTATTTCAAAACTTTCAGTAGACCAGGTTATTGAAGGTGAAATCGTAAGAATCGCAGATTTCGGCGCTTTCGTTGACATTAACGGCATTGACGGCCTTCTTCCGATTTCTGAAATTTCTTGGGATAGAATTAAACACCCTTCCGATATCGTTACTTTGGGCCAAAAAATCGAAGTAAAAATTATTAAAATCGATGAACAACTGAAAAGAATTTCGCTTTCACTTAAAAGAATGAGTGCAAACCCTTGGGATGAAATCGCTACAAAATTCGGCGAAGGGGATATCATTAACGGTACAGTTAATAAAATCACTTCATTTGGTGTTTTCATTAACATTTTCCCTGGTGTAGAGGCGCTTTTACCGTCATCAGAGATTGCGGATGAGTTCGTAAATGTGAACACAATGTTCCAGCTTGGTGATGAAGTCAGAGTACAAATCAAAAAATTCACTCCGGCAGAACACAGAATCGGCCTTTCAATGAAAGATATAAGAGAGTAAAAATAAAACGAAGTTTTTATAACTTAAAGCCGCCCCCGGTAGGGGCGGTTTTTTATATTACCCATTTCTGCAATTTAATTCCCTTTCACCCTTGTTATAATGCGTCGTAGTGCTTATCGTCGAGCGCTCAATGCGTCCGTCGCTATCACACCGGCTCACGCCGAAAAGGGGAAGAAAATGTTAGATTATATAAAATCTCTTAAAAAACAGGGAGAAGAATTTTCAAGCGCCGCAAACTGTTTAAGTGGCGGGATTTGCACCGTTGACCCGACTTTAAGTGCACTTGAAGAATTATTGCTTAATGAAGTTAAGCAAATTTCTTATTATCTGGTCAAGGCAAAAGAATTTGGTTTTGAAAACGAGAGCATTGCCGCTCAGGCAATTAAGGCGCTGACCATCACTCTTGTTAATACCAGCTTTAGCGAAAAAGAATACTCAAGTGTGCTTGAAAGTTTAATTGAAAATAAAAAAGAAGCAAAAAAAATCTATCTGCATATTTGCAAAAACAACCCAACAAGCTGTGAGGTTGTTAATTTCCCGGACGACATCAATCTGGGCAAAAAATATTCTATTGCAAGGTTGATTAAAGAAGGTGAAAAATATCTCGCACTTCGGGCCAAAGGTATCAGCACGGAAAAAAATGGCCTTCTAAAGCTGATTATTCTTTTAACCAGAACAAGCGCTGAAAATATTCAACGTATTAAAGCGTTCGAACCCGATTACACAAAACACGATTTTGAAATTCTGCGGTTTTTTTCGCTCAAAAACTTTCCTTCCACAAGAACCGACAAATTAAAAAGAAGAATTCTCGAATTTGCCGAAATTGCGCTCGATATTAGAAAAAAATTAACTGCGGTTATTGAAGATCGCTATGGCCAAAAAACAAATGCGAAAGTACTTTTAAGCGCAAAGGCCGGGAAATCAATTCTTGTGAGCGGTTCAAACCTAAAGGAACTTGAAGACCTTTTAATTGCGGCGGCTGATAAAGATGTTAACATTTACACTCACGATAACCTGCTTGTGGCGCACTCTTATCCGAAATTTAGGGAATATAAAAACCTTGTTGGCCACTGGGCAAGCGAAAATACGCTTCACGACTTTGCAAACTTCAAAGGCGTAGTTTATTTAACCAAAACTTCTTATCAAAAAATCGACAACCTTTACCGCGGGCTTATTTACGCTTCAGATGAAATCGGCACAAGGGGAATAGGGAAAATTACAAATGGGAACTACGAACCCCTTATTCAATCAGCTTTGCGCCATGAAGGTTTCGAAGAAGACGAACCTGAAAAAATCGGCCATTTTGAATATAATAAAGAAAACGTTGAACAAGTCCTTGAAACTAAAAAGGACATTATTGTTTTCGTCGGCAACTCTGAAAACGTTGATTTTACAGACCTTGTAGGCAATAAAGCAATAATTAACTTGCAATATCCGATTGAAGCCGACTTGCTTATTCCGATTGTAGAGAAGGTTATAAAATCAAAAATCGATGTAACAATTTTCTTCACACGCTGTGAGCGCTTAATAGTAAGTTATCTTTTATGTCTTGTCCGAGCGGGAATTGACAAAATTTATTTCTCAAAATGCCCGATATCTATTATGAACCCTTATATAATAGACACTTTGAGCGCAAACTTCGATATACAGGTGGTGCAGTAGTTTACAGCCCCCAAATGGTATAAACTAAATCGTCTTCAAAGGCTTTAATTACGCTTGTTTTCTCATTAAAGTTTGAAATGATGATCGAGAAAACAAGTTCCTTATTCTTCGCTTTAACAAGGCCGCAAAGCGCGCTGAGGGCTGTTTGGGTACCTGTTTTTGCCCAAACATCACTCTTTATAGTGCGCAAACGCTTAGAGAGCGTGCCTTCTCCGGGTTGCGCCATATAGTTCTTGATATTGGTTTTATTAAAAATATAAAACAGCGCATTACTAATCCAGGAAGTACTAAAAAGGTTATATCTTGAAACACCGCTTGCATCAACAATTTTAATACTGCCGGTATCCAAACCCAGCCCTTTGTAGTAATTATTAAACATATCAATGCCGTTAGCCGTTGTGCCCGGCTGTTTATTCGCATATTTTGCACCTGCAACCCTAAAAGCAACTTCTGAGGAAAAATTATCACTATTTTTTAAAATGCTGCTGCCGACTTCTTCTATTGAGTGTGAAATTTCAGCCACTTTTTTAAGCCCAGAAGGGGTTTTGGCGAAATAAAATTCCCTTTTATAAGGCACCTTTGCGCTTGAAAAAGCATCGTTTAAATTTGTAATAAAATTATATTTCGGGTTTGAAACAGGAATTTCAATATCGATATTACCCGAAACAGTGCCCTCGAGGTTTATAATATTGCCGATTTTATATTCTTCCTGAACATCTTGCATAACTTTAACATCATTTTTTGTACCAAGCGTTAACTTGTTAATAATTGAGTGTTTATAGGGTTCACTTTGTGAAATTTCAATACGACTTTTATCGGCTGAGACAAAAATTTTCACAATTGTTTGGTTTTTGTTCAGTGTGTAGGGGCTAATCATAGGTGTATTGGGGTAAAAATCATCGCTTGTCCAGCCGTCAAGATAAGGGGTTTTGTCAATAATCGTATCGTCAATATAAATTTTATTGATTTTTGAAACGTTATAATTATTTTTCAGTTCTCCTGCAAGCTTTTTTAGGCTATCAACAGTTAAAAGCGGGTCGGCGCCAAGTTTTATGTATAAATTGTTGTTATTATCTGCAAAAATCGTTGTCGCAAATTTATAGTCTGTGCCCAATGTATCCAAAATAGGCGCAAAAGTAAGAAGTTTCAAAGTTGAAGCTGGGTGGAGAAGCTTGTTGTCATTTTTGCTATAGATTGCTTTATCTGAATCAAGTTCGCGAATGGAAACCGAAACGACTGCTTGTTTGCGCAAATCTGCATCATTAATTGTCTGTGTAATTTTACCTGTCCCCAGTTCAAATGCTTGCACGCCTTGCAGACCGGTAATAAAAATCAAAAACGCCGCAATTATTTTAAAAGCTGTTTTAAACATAGTCAATTTCATATCCTCTCTCCCTTGTCGCGTCTTTTATTGCAGCTAAATTGGGAAATTTTTCCCGTATTTGCGCAACAGATTCTGTATCAATTGTTTGAAAAATAAAACCTTCTTCTTCATTAAGGCGCTCAACTACATCGCCAAAAGGACCCACCAGAAGCGAATTTCCTGAATTATAAACTCCGCAACCCTCTTTAATTTCGCCCGTTTGCGATAATCCTAAAAAATATGCCTGGTTTTCAATCGCTCTTGCGGCGCAAAGTGTTGTATAGTGGGCTGTTCTGGTTTTTGGCCAGGCAGAAAGATTCACAAGTAATTGCGGCATATTAACATGTGATTGCGCACCCCCGAACGCGCGGAAAAGTTCGGGAAAGCGAATATCGTAACAAATTGAAAGGCCGATTTTTACCCCTTCAAGTTCAACGCACAAAAGCTTTTTGCCTTCTGTCACATATTTTGCTTCACCGTCGAGGGCAAACAAGTGGTTTTTATCATAATTTGCAACCAATTCACCGCACCTGTTAATCACGGGCGTTGTGTTTTTAAGCTTGTCGCCATCTTTTCTGATATAGCTTCCGCCAATTATGTTAATTTCATATTTACGCGCCAAGTTAGAAAGAAATTCAACCGTAGGGCCATTTTCAGGCTCTGCATTGGAAGGGAAATTATCACAATACCAACCTGTTTGCCAAACTTCGGGTAAAAATAAAATGTCCGGCTGCCCTTTATTTAAAGCAGCCTCAAACATCTCCTCAACTTTTTTAAAATTTGCAGTCTTATCCTCTAAATTCGCTCTAAATTGGAGCGCAAGAATGTTTTTTTGCACGCAGCACGCACCTTACAGCTCATCAGGTGAGCTAATTTTTCCCGTTATTGCGCTCGCCGCGGCAACAGCCGGGCTCGCTAAATAAACTTCACTTTCAACGTGGCCCATACGACCGACAAAGTTACGGTTCGTGGTTGAAACAGCTCTCTCGCCAGCAGCTAAAATCCCGGCGTGACCGCCCAAACAAGGCCCGCAAGTTGGCGTTGAAACAGCTCCGCCAGCTTCAACAATTGTTTGAACATAGCCTTTTTCAATTGCTTCTAAATAAATTTTTTGAGTTCCGGGGAACACAATTAAACGAATGTTTTTATGAACCTGTCTGCCTTTAAGCAAGTTTGCAGCAACTTCAAGGTCGCTGATTCTACCGTTTGTGCAGCTTCCAATAACAACCTGGTCAATTTTCACGTCGCCGACTTTGCTTATGGGGCGAGTGTTTTCAGGTAAGTGTGGGAAAGCAACTGTAGGTTCAATATCGGCACAATC
>JAVBQM010000114.1:0-8134 GCA_031549065.1 Candidatus Gastranaerophilales bacterium
CGAAAAAAACAGTGGAAGGCGCAATTGCCGGCGGTTTGCTCGCAATTTTAGTTGCGGCAGCGGGGATGATTTTCCATAAATATCTTCAGCTAACCCTCGCCCAATGTTTAATTAGCGGTGTTCTAATCACTGTCGCAGCGCAGTTGGGAGATTTAAGCGAGTCTTTGCTAAAGCGCGATGCCGGCGTTAAAGATTCAAGCGATATTTTACCCGGTCACGGCGGGTTTTTAGACCGCGCCGACAGTTACATTTTCTCAATTCCTGTCGCATATTATTATTTCCAAAATTTTACTCTTGGAAATAACGTTCTTTTTGATTTTATAAAATATGCAAAAGGTTTATTACATGTCTATTTCTAGGGAAGAAGCACTGCAAGATTTTTGCAAAAAACTGGCGCTCAATTTTACTGATTTTTCCCTTCTGGAGCGTGCTTTGACACACAGTTCCTATGCTAAAAATAGTACATTAGAACAAACCCAATCATATGAACGACTTGAGTTTTTAGGTGATGCAGTTTTAAAAATTGCAATAAGCGAATTTTTGTTTAAAGAATTCCCTGATGCTAACGAAGGCAAATTAACGCAACACCGCGCGTATATAGTATCTGACGCTGTTTTGGCAAATTTGGCAAGTAAAATCGGTCTTGGTGATTTAATACTGCTAAAGGGCGTGAAGCTTCAAGACTCAATTATAGCCTGTGTTTTTGAAGCGCTTTTAGGGGAAATCTTTCTTGAGACAGGGCTTAAAGGGGCGAGCGATTTTCTTTTGAAAAATTTCAGCGAAGAGTTTTCGCGCCTAATTGAGGAATCTGAATTTTCCAATCCTAAAGCACTTTTACAAGAATACACACAGGGTAAAAACAACGAGTTACCTGTTTATAAAACCATCAATGAAACCGGAAGCGCACATGACAAGACTTTTGAAATTGAAGTTTCATATGAAGGCACAATAATCGGTACAGGCACAGGTAAAAGTAAAAAAGAAGCCCAACAAAAAGCTGCAAAAGAAGCACTTATGAAATTAGGAGTTATGAAATGAGTATAATTGTCTCGCCGTCAATACTTTCTGCCGATTTTGCGAACCTTGAACGCGATATCAAGCGCGTTGAGGAAGCAGGCGCACAATGGGTTCATGTTGATGTTATGGACGGTCATTTTGTGCCGAACATCACAATCGGTGCGCCCGTTGTAAAGAGCCTTAGGGCTGTGACGAACCTTATTCTTGATGTCCATTTAATGATTGAAGACCCTCTAAAATATGCGCCCGATTTTCTTGCCGCGGGTTCCGATATAATCACATTTCACATTGAAGTCGGTGATGAGAATTACATTTTAAAAACCATTGATGCGATTAAAAAAGGTGACGCCAAGGTCGGGGTTTCAATTAAGCCAAAAACATCACCCGAAGCGCTTTTACCATATTTAAAGGAGTTGGATTTAGTTCTTGTTATGACAGTTGAGCCGGGTTTTGGCGGGCAAAGCTTTATGAAAGATTGCGCGCAAAAAATTGCTACAATAAAAGAAATGGCCCAAAAAATCGGCAAAAAAGATTTAATTATTCAGGTTGATGGCGGAATTGACGATAAGACGGGGAAAATTTGCACAGAACTCGGCGCAAATTCGCTTGTAGCGGGAAATTATATTTATAAAAGCAAAGATATTACGCAAGCGGTTAATTCTCTAATGAGACCTTAATGGCTTCCCCGCCGCCGTGCATTTTTTCATAATCGGCGCCTTGGCGGCAAATTTAATTTTCCAGCAACACTTTAATGGCTTCCCCGCCGCCGTGCGCCTCAAGCGCTTTTTTGGCATATTTCATCGGCATTTTTTTGGTGATTAATTTATCAACCTCAATTTCACCGTTAGCAATCAAATCGAGCGCCATTTTGAAATATTTAGGAGTGTGGTGGAAAATGCTAAGGACATTAATTTCATCATAATGGAGTCTTCGTGTGTCAATGTTAACCGAAGTTCCTGCACTGCAACCGCCAAAAAGGTGCACCGTGCCGCCGCGACGAACAAGCGTGAAAACCTGTTCCCAAATCTCGGGCAACCCGACACATTCAATCACAACGTCAAGCCCCTTGCCTTCATCGGTCATACTCATAATCCTATCGCGCGGGGCAGGGTGTTTTTTAAGATCAATTATATCATCAGCACGCGCAAACTCTCTTGCCGCTTTGAGTTTGAGTGGGTTGCGGCCCATTGCGATAACTCTTGCGCCTTTTATTTTGGCAAGCGCACAAAACATTAGCCCGATTGGCCCCAAACCAATAACACCAACTGTTTGGCCTTTTTTAATATGAGTCCTTTCAAATCCGTGTACAACATTCGCCAAAGGCTCGGTAAAGACGGCCTTTTCAAAAGGTAAATCGGGTGGAAGCTTGAGTAAATTTTTCTCTACAATGCGCGCCGGAATAGTAATATATTGCGCATATGCCCCATTCAAAAGATCAAGGTTTTCGCAAAGATTTTCCTCGCCGCGTTTACAGTAAAAGCATTCACCGCAAGGCGCCGAATTAGCCCCGACAACCCTGTCGCCAACTTTGAAACTTGTCACGCTTTCGCCTACGCCGACCACAACGCCCGCGAATTCGTGTCCAAAACCCGACGGCACCTGTTTAATCAGAACCGGATGCCCGCGCCTAAGGGTTTTAACGTCCGTTCCACAAGTGAGCGCGCGCTCAACCCTGACAAGAACTTCACCCTCTTCAAGCGGTGCAATATTAACGCTTTCCCAGCGTATGTCCTGTGGCTTGTAATAGCGAATTGCTTTCATTTGTTTCATATTTTTATGTAAGCCTTATAAATTTTACCTGAAAGTGTGTCATCTACTGCTTTTTGAATGTCTTGCAATGGGTAAATTGTTGAAATTCCTTCAAGCCTTATTTCCTTATTCAATATTTTACTATGAGCGTTTTTTAAATCAATCGGTGCGGGCGAATAACTTCCTATAATTGACAATTCTCGATAATAAATTTCATTATTTGTGTACCCTGAATCGCCTTCGACCGATGAGAAAACGATTATTTTGCCGCCGTCTTTGACAAGCGAAAGCGCTGTGGGAATAGCTTTTGCACTGCCAGACGTCATAAAAATAGCATCATATTTTAGATTTGGATCAAATTCTATACCGAATAATTTTGCAAATTTTTGCCGTTCGGGATTAACGTCAAAACCATAGGAATTAAGGCCGCACGCTTGCGCCATAAGTAACCCTATTGAGCCCAACCCTAAAGACAAAGTGTTTGCACCTTCCCCTAAGTTCGCTCGCCTTACGGCTCGCTCACAACACGCCAAAGGCTCCACAAAACTTGCAAATACAAAGTCAAAGTCTTCAGATAATTTGAAAACCGTATTTTCAAGATGCCCTTCTGTGATTGAAATAAACTCAGAAAACCCGCCGGGGTAAACGTTCGAGCATTTAAACACTGAGCACATAGAATAGCTTTCTCGCGCGCAAAATTCGCATTCAAAGCAAGGGTAATGGTGTGCAACAACTACCTTATCGCCAACTTTAAAATCGGTTTTTGAAGCAATTTCAACAATTTCGCCCACAATTTCGTGACCGAGGATTGCGTTTTCGCTACCCTCTCGAATTTTCACAATGTCGGAACCGCAAAGCCCGCAACCTTCGACTTTAACAATGGCCCCAAGTTCAGTCAAAACGGGTTTCTGCGCTTTAACAACCTTGAGTTCACCATTCACAAGTTTCACACTTTTCATGGTTTAAAGTATACTACCAACATGGAAAAAAGTTTGCTAAATCAGGTAAAAAGCTGTTCGCGCTGCGGTTTGTGCGCGCAAGTTTGTCCGATATATGAAGTTAAAAAAACTGAAAATACTTTGGCGCGTGGTAAATTTTTACAACTGCTCGGGGTTTTGCGAGGCGAACTTAAGTTTAATAAAAAAATTGAACGAAATATAAAACTTTGCGTAAATTGCAAAAAATGCACAAGAAATTGCCCGTCTGAAATTAACGCTGTTGAGCTTTTTTCGCACATTAAACACAAGCGTGCCGGTTTTTGGGGACGCTTTTTTGGCGGAGAATTTGTTTTTGGCGCAAAACTTTTACCCCTGAAAATTTTGAACGCGCTTTTCTCGAAACCACTAACGCTTAATGAGGGAGAGCTTTATTTTAAAGGATGCTTGTCAAGACGCCGTACTAATTCGAACTTTAAATGCTGCGCAGTGCCGTTTTTAACAGGTGGAAGGCGCGACATATATGAAAAATATGTGCAGCATAACCTTAAAATAATAGAGCGACCGGAAGTTAAAAAAGTTTTTTTTGATTGCGCTACTTGCTTTGATGAAGTCAGAAGCTATCCTTTTAAAAACCCGGAAACAGCACTAAAGCTAGAAATTTTGCCTATAGTGCCACCAAATACTCCTTTCACATTTTATAAACCCTGCCACATTGACACAGCGGAATTTGAAAAACTTGAAGCTGCTTTCGGCTCAAATTACATACCGCTTGAAAAACACTCCTGTTGCGGGTTTGGAGGAGATTTCTTTACAAGACACCCGATAATTGCACACAAACTTTCAATTAAGCTGGCAAAAAGGATTTACAATTCGGGCGCAAAAATCGTCCTCACCGCCTGCCCTTCTTGTTCTTGGAGCTTGCGCTGGGGGTTGTTCTTCGAAGGGCTTTCGCGGCCCTACAAAATCAAGGTGCGCGCCCTTTAAGAAACCTTAACCAATTTGCCAATCGCCAAAAATGGTGTATTCTATTGGTATGGGGAGTATGAACGAAAAAGAAGCTCGAATTCTTGTTGTTGATGACGAGATTATGGTCACAAAAACGCTCAAGATGATTCTTGGAGTTGGCGGCTATAAAAATGTTGAAGCGTTTAATAGTCCGCTTGAAGCGCTTGAATATCTAAGGGAAAATGCCGTTGATATAATGGTTTCAGACTTCATTATGCCAAAAATGAACGGTATTGAATTTCTAACCGAAGCGCAAAAATTGCAGCCGAATTGTACGCAAATTCTTCTCACGGGCTACGCGGACAAAGAAAATGCGATTCGCGCAATCAATGAACTCGGGATTTACAAATACATCGAAAAGCCTTGGGGCAATGATGATTTGCTCAGCAATATAAAAAACGGTATTGAGCGAACACATCTTAAAAAAGCGCTTGAAGCAAAAATAGAAACTCTTGAGAGCACAAACGCCGCGATTTTCGACAATTGCGCGGACGGCATTGTGGTTTTCAACGAAGAAATGCGACTGACAAGAACCAACCGTGCGGCGGAAAATCTTTTTGGGTTGGACAGTGCGACGCTTGAAGGCAAGAATTTTTTTGAACTTTTAATTAATGATAAAAACCAAAAATTTCACGAACTTATTGAAAAGCGCGAACCGCTTTATTTGCGCGATTTCCACCTTGTGAATTACAAAAACGAAACCACGACACCCGTTGAAATCAGTATTGCGCCTGTGTTTAACGAGCACCACAACTTTTTCATTGGCGTTATCAGAGATGTTTCATATCAAAAAGAAACCGAACGTCTGCGCGACGACTTTATTGCCACACTTACCCATGACCTCAGAACCCCGCTGTTGGCGGCAATTAGCGGCCTTGAGTTTGTTCTTAACGGCACCCTGGGTAATTTAAGCGAAAAACAAACAGTGCTTTTGGATACAATGAAAAAAAGCAATGAAGATATGCTTGGCCTTGTGAATGCACTTTTGGAAGTTTATCGCTATGAAAGTGGCAAACTTTTTTTGTGCAAAACACAATTTTGTGTGAATACCCTTATAGAAAAATGTTTAAAAGAACTTGCGCCTCTGGTGAATGACATAAAAATCAATTTCAATTTCGAGAACAAGGAATTTATTATAAACGCCGACAATAATGAGATTCGACGCGTGATTATAAACTTGGTGTCAAACGCCCTAAAACACAGTGAAAACAGTACAGAAATTACAATAACAACTATGGCCCAGGGGAAAGATGTCCAAATTAGCGTGAAAGATAACGGAATCGGGCTCAGTGAAGCAGATTGCGAAAAATTATTTAAAAGATTTTCGCAAGGTACGAGCCATAAACGCACTTGTTCAACAGGCTTGGGGCTTTATTTGTCGCGCCAAATTGTTGAAGCGCACAACGGAAAAATCTGGGTAGAAGCCGCACCCGATAAAGGTTCGGAGTTTAAATTTATATTAAAAAATGCGATAACGGAGAATAGAGTATTAATATGACAGACAAAACAAAAATTCTTTTAATAGAAGATCACGTAATGACACGGCTTGGAACAGCTATGGTTCTTGAAAACGAGGCCGGATATGAGCTTGTGGCTCAAGCGGGCGACGGGCAAGAAGGCATAACTTTAGCGCAAGAACACTTGCCGGATGTGATTTTAATGGATATAGGACTACCCAAGGTAGACGGCATTGAAGCCACGCGGAAAATTAAAGAGGCAGGACTGCCTTCCGGTGTTTTAATGTTTACCTCGCGTGATAACAACGAAGATGTTTTTGCCGCCCTGAAAGCCGGCGCCGATGGTTACATTATGAAAGGTTCAAGCCCGAGTACACTCATTAACGCCATAAATGCGATTGCCCAAAAGGCAAGTTGGCTTGACCCGCAAATAGCAAGACTTGTACTCTCCACTGTCCAGGAAACCGAGGATGTTTCATTGCAAGACGATAGTAAACCAAAAAACAGCTATGGTCTGACAAAGCGAGAATTAGAGGTTTTGGCACTTATTGTTGAAGGGCTTTCAAACCCTGAAATTTCTGAAAGGCTTGTTGTTTCTTTGGCAACAACAAAAGCACACGTACACAGCATTTTGCAGAAACTATACCTCACAGATCGCACAAAAGCCGCGGTTCGCGCGCTTAAAGAGGGGTTGGTTTAGAATGCTTTAAATTTCACTTATTTTTTGTTTGTTGTACAATTTTCATGTACGAAATAAGTGTAAAGATTAAGCGCTTTCGGTACGAAAAAGCGCAAAAGAAAGAAGAGAAAGATGAACGAAGTTAAAAAAATGCAAATCACAATCGGCGAGAAGGTTGTGGAAATCGAAACAGGAAAGTTTGCAAAATCTGCAAGCGGTTCTGTGACTGTAAAATGTGAAGATACAATGCTTTTTGTGCACACAACCGTAAGCAAAGAGCCCCGCGCAGGGATAGACTTTTTCCCATTATTAATTGATTATGAAGAAAGAATGTCTTCAATCGGCCGTATTCCCGGCGGCTTCACAAGAAGCGAAGGCAGAGCAAGTGAAAAAGCAGTTTTGGTTTCAAGACTCATTGACCGTCCGATCCGCCCATTGTTTCCTAAAGGTTACAGAAATGACATCCAAGTAGTTGCGCAACTGTTTTCATATGACCAAAAAAATCAACCGGATATTTTAGCAATTATAGGTGCCTCAACAGCTTTAATGTTGTCAGGCGCGCCTTTTGAAGGCCCTATCGGCGCCTTAAGAGTCGGTAAAATCGATGGCAAATTAATTGCAAACCCAACCCACCAAGAGGCTGAAATTTCAGCCCTTGATATTGTTATTGCAGGCACAGCGGATTCCGTTATTATGGTTGAAGCAGGCTGTAACTTCGTTAGCGAAGAAGATATCATGGAAGCAGTTGAGTTTGCTCAAATAGAAATTAAAAAACAATGTGATGCACAAATTGCATTGGCAAAAGAATGCGGCATTGAGCGCAAAGAGTTTGTAGATCCTTACGATACAACTGAATTGACAAACATTATCAAAGACAGCGCCTTCAGCGCAATCTATGACGCTTACCATAATTTTGACAGAGAATACAGACAAAACACGCTTGATGCAGCCAAAAAAGCTGTTAAAGATAAGATTGCGTCGCTTGATGAAACTCACCCGATTAAAGTTATGATTAAAGAAAGCGGCATCGACTTTGTAAGTGAAGAATTTAAGTCTTTAGAGAAAAAAGTTATGCGCGAAATGATCGTAAAAGAAGGCGTAAGGGCTGACGGTCGTAACACTGAAGAAGTTCGCCCTATATGGTGTGAAGTAGGAACAATTCCTTTGGCCCACGGTAGCGCTGTTTTCACGCGCGGACAAACTCAGGTTCTTTCTGCTGCAACGCTTGCAGGCCCATCAATGGCACAAGAACTTGACGGCGTTGACCCTATAACTAAACGCCGCTTTAT
>JAVBQM010000053.1:0-3273 GCA_031549065.1 Candidatus Gastranaerophilales bacterium
AACATTCAGTTTATTATTAAAAATAACACTGCTTATATAATCGAAGTTAACCCGCGCGCAAGCCGCACCGTTCCTATTATGAGCAAAGTTACGGGCATTCCTATGGCCTCTATTGCCGTGAATGCTATTTTGGGCAAAAGCCTTCGCTCGCAAGGTTATGGTGTTGGCCTTGCTAAAACAACAAATCTTGTTTGCGTGAAAATTCCTGTGTTTTCTTTCCAAAAATTAAACCGAATAGACCCTGCGCTTGCGCCTGAAATGAAGTCTACGGGTGAGGTTTTAGGAATCGACGTTACATATTCACGCGCGCTTTTAAAAGCTTTCATTGCAGCAGGTTACAAATTCGGGCGAGAAAATCAAAGGGTTCTGATTTCTGTTAACGACCACTACAAAAACCCGGCGCTTAAGATTATTAAGAAAATTTATGCGCAAGGCTTCCTTATTATGGCAACTTGGGGCACACACAAATTCCTCGAGAAAAATGGGGTACCTTCTAAAATGATACACGAATTCATGATTGAAAAACTTCAAAAACGTATGAAGGAAGGTCGTTTAAGTTTTATATTAAACACACCTACAACCGGAAAAGACTCGCAAAAAAGCGGCTTTCAAATACGCACTATCGCGGAAATCTACGGCGTGCCTTGCTTTACTTCGATTGATACCGCAAGGGCTTATATAAAATCCGTGAAAAGTTTCGACAAGGGCGCTAACCTAAGTTGCGATACTGTGAACAATTATCGTAAAAAGAAATTTTTGGGAATAATATAAACCAACAGTAATTTTGTTAACAAATGTAAAGCGTTTTCTTGAAGAATGGCACTTTTTTAGCTGCAGCGCCCTTTTTTTATATATCTTGTGTAGCAGAAGGAAGGAATAAAAAGTGTACGACGTTCAAGGCTTTATTAGCGATGTAAACAGCTCCAAAAAGGCTCAAATTTTAAGCGCACCAACGGCAACTCCTGCAACTGAAACTACGGTTGAAACTGCCACTTTGGCCGAAACCGCTTCCCCGAGCACACCTCAAACCGCTTCTTTAGCGGAAGAAGCTGCAACCCTTCCTTCAGCGCCCCCAAAAGACGAATTTATTAAAAAAGGCAGGGCCGGTAAACAAGGCTTAATTGAAAGATTTTACGATTTTTTGAAAAATAAAACAAAACTGGGGTTCGGTTCAGACAAAGTCAATAAACTAGCCCAAGAAGGCGCGTCAGAGGAAGAATTAGCACAAGCTGTCACCAGATATAAAATATCACAAGAAAACGCCTCGCAAATCGTAGGCGATATTGCCTCAAGTGCAGCAGGTCTCGGGGCTTATTTTGGAATTAAAAAAGCAGCAAAATATGCAGACGCCACGCTTAAGGTAAGTGATTTGACACAGTTCCTTGAAAAAGAATTTTTTACCGGCGAAAAATCCAAAAAGATTATGGATAAAATTAAAAGCACGCTCGGCTCCAAAGGAAAAGTTATGGCAATAGGAGCTGTTGCAGCGGCGATTGTTGGCGGATACGCTAAAACCTTGGTGCTTAATATCAACAAAATGGGCAGTGGCAAATATAAATTAAGCAAGGCCGAAAAAGCTTCAATGGACAAACAAGAAATCAAAACCACCAAAAAGAAATTAAGAAAAGAAAACAGCAGGGACAACATACGCAACTTCCTTACAGGAGCGTTTAACGGCCTTTTAGCGCCAGTTACAACACTTGGCGGCGCTATTGCGGGAACAGCAATATACACAGGCGCAACCACTGGCATGAGATATGTCACAAGCAAGGAAGATAAAAAGAAATCTCCTAAAGGCTTTTTAAGTTATTTGAAAACTAATGCTGTTGTTAAGACCATTGGCGCAGCAATTATTGCAGTGGGCGCCTTTAAAAAAGCTAAATTTGATGTCGTTTTAAGCAAAAACATAGACGCTGTAACTGCAAAATTAAAAGATGCGCAACTGCAACCCCCCGGTTTTGACTCAAGCAAAACAACCTATGATGAACTTGAAGAAATGCTTTTAGGTTCACCAAAAGTAAAAGAAATTCTTGGATCAAACGATAGCCTTGACAAACAAATTCTTGATTTAACAGATGAAAATATATTCGCAGTTAAGTTCCAACAAATTAAAGGCAATTCAGAGCCCCTAAGTCGCGCGCTCAGGGAAAGCTGCCCGGCTTCAAGAACGCTCGAAGAGGCGCAAGCGCACATTAATACACTTATGGGTTCAGATAAATATCAAGTTTCAAAATGCCTCGGCGTGGGTACTGTCGCAGAAACATACCTTGCTAAAGACTCTTCAGGCAAAGAAGTTTGTATAAAAGTTCTTAAAAATGGTATCAGCGCTGATAAAATTGCAGCAGACAAAGCAAAATTTGCGGCTTTAATTACGCAAGGTGTAGCTGACGCGGATTTAAGCGACAACCAAAGGTTCTTACTGAGAAACCTTGACAACCTCGCTCAAGGAGTTTCCAGAGAAACAGATTTTGCAAATGAAATGGAAGCTGCAAAAAAATTAAGTCTTCACACAAAAATTGCGGATGTCGTTAAGCCTATCGAAGTAAAAGACGGTATATATGTTATGGAAAAGGCACCGGGAATAAGCCTTGAGACTCTTGGCAAATATCACGATTTAGAACGTGAAATAAAATTTAGTAAAATGTATATGGGCGAAGCCGGTGAAAAGCGTGTCGCCCAGCTTCAAGAACAAATTGCCGCCCTTAAAGCAAAATCACCCGATTTTCAAGATTTCGACCTGACTAACGATGAACTCAAAAGTGTTCTCTATAACTATATGGACGTTATGAATGAACAGTTTGTATCGATTAACAAAGGCGGCAAAACGCTTCATGCAGACATTCACCCAGGCAACATATTCATCAACATTGATGCATTAAAAAATGGCGGAAGCAAGGGTAAATTGTTCACCTTAATTGACACCGGAAACACTATAGATTTATCCAAAGCCCAGTCTTTGCGCGCGCTTAAACTTTCAAGCTTTATTCAAAACGGAAACACAAAAGACATAACCGATTTCTTACTCGAAGGGGCAATTTTACCGGAAGGCATGACACAGGCAAAAGCTGTAGAACTTATTCAGGGTGAATTAAAGAAAATATTCTTTGACCATGAAACTGCTTCTGGCATGTTGAATAATGACGGCGTTCTCACACTTGGCGAACAGGTAATGAGAAAACACAAAATTATCTCCGGCGACACACAGTTTGGTTTAAGTAAGGCTAAGAAATCAGCAGGAAATTCATTCCAAGAACTCGTAGAGTCGTTCTTTAG
>JAVBQM010000088.1:0-5898 GCA_031549065.1 Candidatus Gastranaerophilales bacterium
TTTGTATTAAATTATCTAAAACTTGAAGAAGACCGCCTGTGGATAACCATTTACGAGAGCGATGATGAAGCCGGCGAAATTTGGGAAAAAACAGGCGTACCCAAAGAACGTATATTAAGAAAAGGCAAAAAAGATAATTTTTGGGGTCCTCCGGGGGCGTCGGGGCCTTGCGGGCCATGTTCTGAGATTCATTACGACCTTGGTTCACACTTAAAATGCAGCGACGATTGCGCAATTGATACGTGCGAATGCGACCGCTGGGTTGAAATTTGGAACCTCGTTTTTATGGAACTTTTCCAAGACGAAGAAGGAAACCAAACTCCGCTCGAACAAAAGAACGTCGACACGGGTATGGGCCTAGAGCGCGTTTCAATGATTCTTCAAAATGTCGGTTCGACCTTTGAAATTGACATTTTGCGCCCGATTTTAGATAAAGTTTGTGAAATTTCGGGCAAAAAATATAAAGAAAACGAAAAAACAGACATTTCTTTGAGAATTATAACAGACCATGCGCGCTGTGTAAGCTTTATGATCAGCGATGGCGTTAACGCTTCAAACGAAGGACGGGGCTACGTTTTAAGAATGATACTTCGCCGTGCATTGCGTCATGGCTACATTTTGGGCCTAGAGCTACCATTTATGCGCCCTGTGGTTGAAAAAGTAATTGAAGAATATAAGGAAACCTATCCTGATTTAGAAAAAAACAGGGAGAAAATCATAAGCTCTATCGAAAATGAAGAAAACCGCTTTAAAGCCACATTGCAAAAAGGTTACGGGCATATCGAAAATTTGATAAGCGAAATCAAGGCTGCAAAAAACACTGTTATATCGGGCGCTGAGGCATTTAAACTTTATGATACATACGGCTTTCCCTTGGAACTAAGCGAAGAAATCGCCCATGAAAACGGAATAAGTATTGACAGAGCTGCTTTTTCGGCTTGTATGCAAGAACAAAAAGAACGCGCGCGCGCATCTGCACAAAAAGCAAGCGTCGCAAATGACGTGATTTATGCGGGCTATCCGGACACAAAATTTGTCGGATACGATAAAACAGAATGCGAAGCAACGGTTTTGGCTCTTATAAGTTCAGGAGAATCAGTCACAGAAAGTCATATAGACCAAGACGTTGATGTAATTTTAGACACTACACCGTTTTACGCTGAATCGGGCGGACAAATAGGTGATATTGGCGAGTTTAAAACTTCTGACGGCTCAATTGTTGATGTCATTAACACTTTCAAGGTCGGCAAGGTCTTCGTTCATAAAGCCCAAGGGGCTCTCAAAGTTGGCGATAAAGTTACGGCAATAATTTCAAAACCGCGTCGTGATGACATTTCCAAACATCACTCAATGGCCCACTTGCTTCAAGCCGCGTTAATATTGGTTCTTGGCGATGAAGTAAAACAAGCCGGTTCACAGGTGGATGAAAAAAGAACACGCTACGACTTTTCATTTTCACGCGCAATGACAGAAGATGAAATTGCCAGAACTGAAGCTATCATTAACGATTGGATAAATTCGGGTCTTTGTGGCAAAACAGATGTTATGAGCATTGAAGACGCTCAAAAATCAGGCGCTATTGCTCTTTTTGGAGAAAAATATGATGAAAAAGTGCGCGTTGTAAGCTTCTTCGATGAAAGCGAAAAAACAATATCGAGTGAGCTTTGCGGCGGCTGCCATGTTAAAAATACCAAAGATTTAAGGCTTATAAAAATCATCTCCGAAGGTGCAATATCGGGCGGCACAAGAAGAATCGAAGCGCTGTGCTCAAACTCGGCTTTTGAGTATTTGAATGCCAAAAACACTGAAATAGACAGAGTTTCAAGAAAATATAAACTCAGATATGAGCAAATCGACGATAAAATTGCAAAATTGCTTGAACAAAATAATGAATTATTGGCAAAAATCGGCCAAATGGAAGCAGAACGCGCCAAAGCGAAGTTTGACACATTCGTTTCAAAAGCCAAAGAACTTGATTTCAAAGGAACGAAAGGCAAGTTTTTCATAACGAAGGTGGAAGAATTTGCGCCAAACGCAGTCAAAATGGGGGCAGAGTTATTGTCCGAGAAACTCGGCGAAAGCGTTGTAGTTCTTTGTTCTGTAAAATCTGACGGTTCGGCCATTATAGTCGCAAAAGTTACCGACGGCTTTGTTAAAGCGGGTTTAAGCGCAGGTGCAATTGTTTCAAAAATTGCTCAGGCAACTGGCGGCGCAGGAGGCGGAAAGCCACAAATGGCGCAAGGTGCGGCAAAAGATGTCACTAAATTGGATGAGATTTTATCTTCTTTAGAAAGTGAGATTTTGGGCTAGTCTTCAGAGTTAACAGCGTTAAACTCTGACCCGTCAAGCTTGATATAGTGCGCTTCATCCCATCTAAGGTCAATATATTTAATTTTTTTCTTGAAATTTTTGGTTTCCGGAATAATAGTCGCAAGCCACTGGGCACGCTCAAAAGTGGCATCGTTAACCTCGCCGAAACGCACCAAAACATCCTGTAATTTTACATAAACATCCTTCGGGTCACGCAAGTCGAGATATTCAACCTCATCGCCCGAATAAGTTTCAACAGCTTTAATAAATTTTTGCAGCTCCCTAACCCTTACGCGAGACCAGTTTTCATAATCATCTCCGCGAACCCCATAGCTTAGGATTTTGGTAGTTTTAAAACGCTTGCTAAGCGGCATATAATCCCGGCCGATGAAAATTCCATCGTCCGTAATGGCAGAAATCGGCGCTGTATCAAGATTTGGGGTAATTTCAAAAACCGGAGTGCGCTCTTCAACTACAATCAAAAGCCTTGCCGGAAGCCAAAAACGACGCACATAAACATGTTCAACGGCCTCAAGATCAGTGATATTCTTTTCAATCTCACGTGTGTCGAGCCTGTAAATCGGGACATTGGGGAGTTCGGTTTGTCTAATCATATCAACAATTTTATAAGTCGGCGTAATGACATTACCCTCAATTTTTAAAACGGCAGGATCGGCCACCTTTAGAGCCTCAAGATTCAAATTCCATCGGTGCGCACGCAAAACAACGGCAGCAAAGAAGATTATAGAAACTATAATTGCAAGACGCAGAAGCACACGCGCAGCGCGGATTTGTACACTTGCAGCATTAACCTGACGCTTGTAGCGGTTAGCTTGCAGGCGTCTTCTGTAATATCGCTGACTATACTCTCTTTCTTCAGACATTAAATCAAAAAATCCCTTATTTGCTGAGTTTTGCGGTATTTAATAAATTTTCGACCAGAGCTTCGTAGTTAATTCCCATAGCATTCGCCTGGGCAGGAAGATCGCTCAAGTCGGTCATCCCGGGGCTTGTATTAATTTCAAGAACATATGGAACACCATTGTGAACCAAAAAATCCACACGTGAAACACCTGAACATTCACAAATTTTATGGGCCTCGACGGCTATTTGCTTAATTTTTTCGCTTAATTCGGGGTCAAAGGCAGCAGGCAAAATAAATTCCGTCATGCCTTCTGTATATTTGGCCTCATAATCATACCAGAGCGTTTTAGTCTTAAAGCCCAAAATAGGCGTAGCAAAAGGGACTCCGGAACTATCTTCAAGCACGCCCACGGTCGCGCTCTCCCCTTGCAAATACTCTTCAATTAGAATTTTATCGTCGGATTTTTTCGCCTCAAGAAATGCTGCTTCAAGCTCTTCTGGTGCGTCAACCTTGGTCATGCCGATTGAAGAACCCTCTTGTACAGGTTTCACCATTAACGGGTATTTCAACATTTCGGTTAATTTAAGTTCAGAAGCATCACGAATACAAACAGATTTAATTACAGGTATATCGTAGTTTTTAAGTATTTCTTTGGTAAAATTTTTATCCATACAGATGGCGCTAGATTTCACTCCGCAACCCGTATAAGGGATTTTCATAATTTCGAGCATGCCCTGAATGCAGCCGTCTTCACCATATTTCCCGTGAAGCACATTGAAAGCAATCTCGATTTTTTCCTGTTTGAGTGTAGTTGCAACATTCTCATCAACATCAATAAGGACGGCATTTTTATACCCTAAGCGCTGTAAAGCTTCAAAAACTTTTTTGCCGCTTCGAAGGGAAACGGCCCGCTCGTTTGACATTCCGCCATAAAGAACACCTATTCTGGCAGCTGTTTTGCTTGCCCCTAGCTCTTTCTTAACATTTTCTCCCATATTTCGCTTTCTTTTTCGCCAATAAACAAAATTTCGGGCTTTAATTCGACCCCGAATTTCTCCCTGACTTTATTGTACGCTAAAAACATCAGTTCTGTTACATCTTTTGAGGTTGCGCCGCCAGTATTTACAATAAAATTTGCATGGTTTTCAAAAATTTGCGCACCACCAATTTTAGTTCCCTTAAGGCCACACTGGTCAATTAAAGCGCCCGCCGAACCTTCGGGTGGATTTTTAAAGATTGAGCCCGCATTTGGAAATTTTAAGCTCGGGTGGTGTTTTCTTCGGTATTCAATATTTTCTTGCATACGCGCTTTTATTTTTTCAGGCTCGGCTATGGAAAGCTTGAATTTACCTTCAAGAAAAACATATCGACCTGACTTTAAAATTGAACTACGATAATCAAAATTCATTTGCGAAGCATTAAATTCCACCGTTTCACCGGTTTCAAGGTCAAAGAGTTTGGCGCTCAAAAATGTATCGCAAATGGCTTGAGCGTGGGCAGAGGCATTCATGCAAACCGCTCCGCCAATACTGGCAGGGATTGGAGTCAAAAACTCAAAACCGCTTAAAGCATTTTTTGCAGCAAATTGAGCTAGAACAGGAGTTTTGGAGCCTGCGCCTGCGGTAATAATATCACCTTCAATTTCAATTGAATCGAGTGCACGGGTTGAAATCAGAGGTGTTTTCACACCTGCGCTTGAAAAAAGCACATTCGAGCCACCGCCAATAACAACAGGGGTTTTAAGTGTCTTTAAAAGCTCAACAAATTCGGCAGTGTCACCCGGAAAATAAACTTGGTCAGCAACAGAGGAGATTTGAAAAGTGTTTAAAGTTTTTAGATTGAAGTTTTTTTCAAACGCGGCAGCGCTCTTCATTCAACGCTTCTCCCATTTTTGTAATATCACCCGCACCAAGCGTTAACACGGTATCTTGCGGTTTTAAAAGCGGCAAAATTGTTTTTGCGGATGTTTTAATATCGCCCTTTACTCGAATTACATTCTTATGCCTAATCTGGGCGATAAAATCGTCACTACCAAAGCCTTCCACAGGAGTTTCGCCCGCCTTATAAACATCCAAAACAACCAACAAGTCTGCATTTTCAAATGCGCCCAAAAACTCTTCCCAGAGGCCATGAAAACGCGTGTAGCGATGAGGCTGAAACACTGCTACAGTACGGCCTTTTGAGTATTTTTTTGCTGCTGCGAGGGTAGTTAAAATTTCTGTCGGGTGGTGAGCGTAATCGTCGATTATTTTAATGTCATCGAACTCTTCAACAAGCTGAAACCTTCGACCCATGCCGCTAAAAGTTGAAAAGTGCGGCGCGAAAGTTTCAAAATCAAACCCGAGTTCCAAAAGAGCGCCAATAACAGCCAGAGCGTTGTAAACATTGTGCACACCGGGGATTATAAGGCTAATTTCACCCAGTTTTTCGCCATCATGGTAAAAATCAAATTTCGAACCGCAAGCGCTGTAAATTATATCGCGCGCTTCATAATTCGCGGGGCGGTTAGTTGAAAAAGTCGAAAATTTGCCAACCTGAAGGTAGCGCCTGATAAATTCCTGATTGCCTGCATCATCAATATTAAAAAGAATTTTGGCGTCTGAATTCAGACCTTCAATAAAGCGTACAAAAACTTCGAAAATTTGTTCCAACCCGCCGCTGAAAAAGTCGAAATGGTCGCTCTCAAGGTTATTAACGACGGTAAGCGAAGGGCAGTATTTTAA
>JAVBQM010000074.1:0-9010 GCA_031549065.1 Candidatus Gastranaerophilales bacterium
GAATTTCCATGCCTATTATGTTCAATAAAGACTGCCTTCTCAAGCGACAAATTTTCTTTCACCCATTCTATATCATCGGAAAAGACGTAAAAAGTAGGATTTTGCACCAGTTCTTTGATTTTTGCAATTGCAGTTTCGTAATACTCGGACCCCAATTGGTTATAAAGGTTTAAAAAGCGCTTTTTTTGAACGTAATCTCCGCGGCGAACGTGTAAACTAACAGAGTTTTCTTTGCTCATTCTTTCAATAAGTTCTTTATTAGAGTCCTGAGGCGGCTCAACAAATTTAAGTTTTTCCTTAACTAACTCTTGATCAAAATATTTGACGCTCTGGAAAAAGCCCACGAGAAAAGTATTTGTATCGATATTTTCAAATTTTTCTTCATAGGTAAAAGTTCCTTCTTCGTAAATTTTAAGTCCAAAGAAGTTGCCAAGTTTGCAAAAATGCCTTAATAGCCAATAAAGCTTTGCGCGCAAGCTGCAGGTTGCTTTAGTCTTGATGCCGAAAATGTCCATTTCAAAAGCGCGTGAGTGCCTGTGCTTGTAACCTGAAGTGTCAAATTCGAGTTCACAATCAAGTTTTTTGGCCAAGCTCGCCGCTGCGGCGTATTGAAACATTTGATTCCCCAGCCCTCCGCCGTAGCGCATAATTATTTTTGGCGCCGAAGGTTCCCTGAAAACAAATGCCCTGAATAACATAAAAGATAAAACAGCAATCGGGAATACGAGAATAAATTGCGCAAGATATTTATTCAGGCCAAAATGCAGCAGGCATTTTAGGGAAAAAAGATTAACAAAATAAGTAAAGATGTATGTGGCTATGAACTTGAAAATTAGCTTGTTGTCGCCGTTTTTAAAAACCAGCGTTCCCGTTGTTTTAAAATTCCACAAAACTCCGCAAACGTAGGCGCAAAAAAGCGCAGCCCACTGCGGTAATGGAGTTGAGATAAAAATTGCATACATAAGGTAGCCAAAAACAGTGTTTAACGCCCCCACAAACAAAAACCTTACGAACTTAATCTCCAGCAATCTTTTAACCATATGTAAATTTTAACACAAAAAAAGAGCCCTTTGAGGCTCTTTTTTTATTGTTTATCTTGTCGAAACTACGAAATATATTCCCTAATTTCACTTGCAATATTTTTTGAATCGATTCTGATACCGGGACCCATTGTTGTTGCAACATAAGCTGATTTAATATATGTGCCTTTAGCAACTGAAGGTTTTGCTTTAATAATAGCATCAGCCAAAGTTGAGTAGTTTTTCATTAAGTCTGCTTTTTTGAATTTAATTTTGCCGATAGGGCAGTGAATCATACCTTGTTTGTCGGCACGAAACTCTACTTTACCCGCTTTAGCTTCTTTAACGGCTTGCGCTACGTTTGGCGTAACTGTGCCGGTTTTTGGGTTTGGCATCAAACCTTTTGGTCCGAGAACTTTACCTATTTTACCCAAAGGGGCCATCATATCAGGAGTTGCAATCAGAGTATCAAACTCAAACCAACCTTTTGAAATTTTTTCGATAATTTCTTCACTACCCGCGTAATCAGCGCCAGCGGCAGTTGCTTTAGAAACATTTTCACCTTTTGCAATAACACAAACGCGAACGTCTTTGCCTAAGCCTGCAGGAAGAACGGTTGTAGAGCGAATTTGCTGGTCAGCGTGTTTAACATCGATACCTAAACGGAAGTGAACCTCAACGGTTTCATCGAATTTTGCAACAGCCTTTGAAACTTCTTGCAGCTTTTCAATCGCATTAGATATTGTTGATGGCTGCTCGAAGCCTTCCATTAATTCATTTATTTTTTGTTGTTTTTTTGTAAGTTTTTTCATTTTTTTATCCTTTCGTGGTTCAAACGGCGCGAGGCGCCTCCCATTATTGTTTATAACCTCGCCTGTATGCTCGGTTAGCCTTCTACCGTAACACCCATTGAGCGTGCTGTTCCTGCGATCATTTCAACCGCAGCTTCAATAGTTGTGGCGTTTAAATCTTCCATTTTTGTTTTTGCTATTTCTTCAAGCTGGGCACGAGTGATTGTGCCAACTTTTGTTTTATTAGGAACTGCTGAACCTTTTGCAAGATTAATTGCCTTTCTTATCAAAACAGGCGCCGGTGGCGATTTTGTAACAAAGTCGAATGTTCTGTCTTCATAAACATCAATTACAACAGGAATAATATAACCTGCTTGCGAAGCGGTTCTATCGTTGAACGCTTTGCAAAATTCCATAATGTTTACGCCTTTTTGACCTAACGCCGGGCCTACCGGTGGCGAAGGGTTTGCTTTGCCGGCTTCGATTTGCAATTTAATTTTACCGGTTACTTTCTTTTTTGGTGCCATTTTTTCTCCTTTTCTGTGGTACTGACGGGCTTTTCGGTTATTTAGCGCCCTTCCACTAATGTTTTAAACTTTTTGTATTTGCCCAAAGAAGGTGCTATACCTTCTGGATTTGTTTATATTCCAATTCAACAGGCGTTTCGCGTCCGAAGATTGAAACAGTTGCTCTTAATTTTGCTTTATCAGGGTAAACTTCAGTAATGTCGCCGATAAAGTCTGCGAAAGGACCTGAAGAAATACGAACCTTGTCACCCACCTTAACGTCAAGTTCAATTTTTTGAACAGTGCTTTGACCGCGGTGGATAATGCGTTTGATCTCGCTCTCTTTTGCAGGAATCGGACGTTTTGCTGAACCTACAAACTTAGTTACGCCCGCAGTATGACGAACAACATACCAGCTGTCTTCAGACATTATCATTTCAACAAGCACATAACCGGGGAAAATTTTCTCGTCTTTTTCGGTCTTTTTGCCGGCTTTTACCTGCGTGATAGTCTTTTGCGGAACTTCAACTCTGAAAATTTTATCGCCCATATCCATATATTCGATACGCTTTTCAAGGTTAATTTTCACCTTGTTCTCGTGCCCGGAATAAACGTGTACAATGTACCAGCGCTTTTTTGGAGCTTTTTCATCTTTAAGCTCAGGCTTATCTTCGACAGTTCCTTGAGCTTCGATTTCGGCCTCAACCGGTTTAGATTCTTTTTTGGTTTTTTTAGGCGGAGCTTTTTCAACCGGAGTTTCTAAAGCGGCGTCTAGCGACTTAACGGTCGCATCCAGCGTATCTAAATCTTCTATTTTGGTTACTTTAACTTTTGAACTTCTTGCCATTTTTTTGTCCTTTTTTAAATTATTGAGGAATCAAGTGTAATAACCACTTGAAGGCGGTATCAAGCAAAAACACAATTACCGTAAAGACAATTGTCACAATGAAAACCGTGATTGTTTCGCCTATTATTTGCGGTTTTTGGGGCCATGAAATCTTGCCCCACTCAGCCTTGACGCCTTTAAAATAAGTTGCCATAGCTTCTTTCATATTTGTTTTTTCTTTAACTTTTTCCGACATGTTATTCCTTAAAGGTAATTCGCGCCCTGAAGGACTCGAACCTCCGACACTCGGCTTTGGAGACCGATGTTCTACCAACTGAACTAAGGACGCAAAACCCTACTTCGTTTCTTTATGGGTAGTATGAGCATTGCATCTTGGGCAGTGCTTCTTCACTTCCATTCTCTCTTTGAGAGTTTTTTTGTTCTTTGTGGTCGTGTAATTGCGTTCTTTGCACTCTTCGCAAGCAAGTACAACCATTCTGTCATTTTTTCCTTTAATACCCATTGTTGCTCCTTTTGGGGGTTTAATTTTTCGCTCATTTTGCTTTAAAAAACGGGCCTGCACCCGTACTGTTTATATCATATCAGGAACAGGAAGGAAGTAAAGTCTTTTTAATAACAACCTAGCAAAATTTTTCCTTGATGCAACTTATAGATTTGACAATATAAGGAAGTCGGAATTATGAGAATAGCTCCAATAAATTTTACAAGCTTTACCCCAACTTCAGGTGTGAATAATGCCGCAACACCCGTAAATGGAGATGGGTTTAGTTTGCCCGAATGGCCATATGAATCTAAAACGCCGGAGCAGTTTGCAGCGCGCAAACAGTTGGATGAAGCAGTTGATGCCTACAGAACGGCAAGAGCTGACTCGGGTTTAGGCTTGGCAGAAAGATATGAGTACTATATTAAAAAGCTTGAAATCGCTGTCGAAGCTTGCAAAAAAAGTTTTGGTTCAATAAACTGATAACTTTCCAAACAGTTCCAAAAACTCGGGAAATGAAGTTGCGGCCCACTGAAAACCGTTAATTTTAAAAGGTTTTTCCGAGATTAACCCTGCAAGAAACCAACTCATTGCAAGACGGTGGTCGTGGTAAACTTCAAGCATTGTATCAGGAGTGGGTTTAATCGGGTTTTTGCCTTCAATTTCAAAACCGTCCGCTGTTTCTGTGATTTTTACGCCTAATTTTTGAAGTTCTTTTGTAACGGCGCTTATTCTGTCGGATTCCTTGTTTCTTAAATCTTGAGCATCTTTAATGATTGTTTTGCCTTGCGCTTGGCTTGCCAGAACCGCAATTGCGGGAAGTTCGTCTATTAAGCGCGGGATAATATCTCCAGAAATCTCTGTTGCGCGAAGGTTTTCTGTATATTTTATTCTTATATCCCCGACAGGTTCGTTTGAAACCGCTTTTTCGTTAAAAATTTCAAAGTCTGCGCCCATTGCGTTTAAAACATCTAAAATTCCAGTGCGCGTTGGGTTGAGGCCTGTATTTTTAATGACAAAATCAGAATTTGGAACAATCGCGCCCGCAATTAAGAAAAATGTGGCGGAAGAGATATCGCCTGCAATAGTTAAATCGCGCGCCTTGAGCTTACTTGGACGAATTTTAATCTTATCTTGTTCGGTTCTTATGTCGGCACCAAAATATTTTAACATTCTTTCAGTGTGGTCGCGAGAAAGTGTGGGTTCGCTAAATATTGTTTCGCCTTGTGAGCTATTTTGGACACTCAGGCCTGCAAGCAAAATACAAGATTTTACCTGTGCTGAGGCAATTTTGGAATTATATTCAATAGCCCGAAGTTTTTGGCCTTGGATTTTTAAAGGTGCCTTTTTCCCACCTTCACCACTCGATTCAATTTTTGCACCCATAAGTTCAAGCGGTTCAATCACACGCCCCATAGGTCGTTTAGACAAGCTCTCATCGCCAACAAGTGTGCTGTCAAAATCTTGCCCTGCTAAAACTCCGCTCATAAGACGCATTGTAGTTCCCGAATTACCGCAATCAAGCGGCTCCAAAGGCGCTTTGAAGCCCTCGCTTGCGTCCAGAATCAAGGTTTTTTCATCAAGAAATTCCACTTTAACGCCAAGCTGCTCCATTATTTTCAAGGTTGAGCGACAATCGGCCCCAAAAGAAAAATTGCTGATTTTCAGTTTCTCGCCCGAAGAGGCGCCAGCTAAAGCACCAATTATAAGGCTTCTGTGCGCGATTGATTTGTCTGCGGGAATTTCAATTTCACCCCTTAAGCCAACCGATGCTTCTGTTGTTAAAATTTCGGGAAAAGTTGCCAACCCCGCTTCCCCCTATGCTCTTGTTAATTCTTTTACAAAATTCGGTACAGCGAAGCAGCCTTTGTGCAAATCGACATTATAAATTTTGCAATTGCTTGAAATTTCAGCCGCACGTGCTTCGTCGATAAAGCTCAATGGCGTAACATCATCAGAACAAAACGCCCAGCTCCAGTAGCCGCCCGGGTATGTGGGAATCGGGCCGCAATATGGCGAAACATTTTTGAAAACTTTATTTAAAAGCGTGTACATTTTTTTCATTTCATTTTGGTTCACAAAAGGCCCCTCGCTTTGCGGTGTAACGATTCCGCCCTCGCGCAATGAAGCTTTTACGTTGTTGTAAAAATCTTGCGTAAATAAACCTTCGCCCGGGCCCATAGGGTCGGTTGAATCTATTAAAACAACGTCGTAGCAAGCTTTTTTGGTTTTTATAAATTCAATAGCATCTTCAACATAAATTTTTACGCGCGGGTCATTAAGAGCGCAAGAAATTGTCGGCAAAAACTTTTTGCTCGCCTCGATTACAAGGCCGTCAATTTCGCACATGTCAACGTTTTTTACGGTTTTGTGCTTTAAAATTTCTCTAACCGTGCCGCCGTCGCCGCCGCCAATTACAAGAACATTCTCGGGGTTCTTGTGGCTGCAAAGCGGAATATGGGCTATCATTTCGTGGTAAAAATGTTCATCACGTTCGGTTGTCATCATTAACCCATCAAGCGTTAAAAAATTACCGAATGCTTTGCTGGTGTGGATTTCCACCATTTGAAAATCAGATTGCTCGCTAAAAAGCGTTTCGTCAGACTCAATTGCAATTCCCGCCCCAATCGGCGTAATTTCGTGATACATATTGCCAAAGCGGCCTTGTTTTAACTCGTTCATCTTTACCCCTTGTGAATAATTCCTCGCTATATTATGAGGCTGCGCCTCTTAATACATTCGCTCTAAAATAGAACAACTTGTTGTTTCATTTTCTCGCTCATTGTATTATAATCTAAAAAGATTGAGCAACAAGTTCAAGGTAGTGATGAAAAAATCCCCAAACAAGAATATTATCTGGAAGTCTTTTGAAACCTTCGTGGCGCAGCCGCTTAGCTTGCTTTGCAATAAAATTATTCGTATTGCAAATATTAAAAATGATTTTTTGACCACAAGCGGTATTGGCGTTGATATTACAAGTGATTCGATTCAGGTGAATGTCGTAAATTCAGACAACGCCTATAATTTACTCGCCGCAGTAACTTATAAAAAGAAAATGCAAGCGCTAAAAAGAGGCGCGTACGTTGCTTCTTTGGCTCAAAATAACCCCCAGGCTTCGCCATTTGGCCCATTGGATGCGATTTATACAAGGAAGGCGATAATTGAAAATAAAAAACGCGCAATTTTTAATTAGCTCACCCGACCTGGCCCTTTGTCCGACGCTTAATCTGCCAGAATTTGCGCTTTTGGGGCGCTCAAACGTTGGAAAATCGAGTTTTATCAATGCTTTAGCGCGAAATAACAAGCTTGCAAAAACTTCGAACACACCCGGAAAAACCCGCCTGATAAACCTTTTTAAGTTTAACGAAGATTTTGTTTTTGCGGATTTACCGGGTTACGGTTACGCGAAAGTTTCGAAAACCGAGCAGGCAAGTTGGCAAAAAAACCTTGAAAAATACCTTTTAGAGCGTGAGGCGCTTGTTTCAACCATTCAATTTATTGATGCGCGGCACGAAATTCAAAAAAATGATTTTCAAATGAATGATTGGCTAAAAGTCAATAAAGTTGCGGTTTTTTCCGTGCTAACCAAGTGTGATTATGTTTCGCGAAATGAAATTGCCGCAAAGTGCAAAAATGTTGAAAAATATTTTGATTGCATGTGTGTGCCGTTTTCAACCAAGGAAAACCGCTACCACGAAGGCGTTTTAGACTTGATTGAAGATTTGATAAAAAACAATTCCCGCGCTCACGCTTAAATTGAGCGACTCAACGTTTTCAGCCATTTTAATTGTAATTTTTTCGCTTGCCAGGTTTTGAAGTTTGGTTGATAAACCTTGCGCTTCCGAGCCGAAGAATAACAGGAATTTTGGCGGAAACTTAAATGTTTCAAGCGTTTTACCATTTTCAACGACAGTTGAAATAAATGTGTGGGTTTTTTCAAAAGCTGTAAAATCATTTATTGCAGCAATTGGAATTTTAAAAATCGTGCCAACCGAAGCGCGAATTGTTTTCGGGTCGTATATATCAACGCAATCGCCGGTTAAAATTATCCCGTCCAGACCAAATGCCACCGCTGCGCGAATTATTGTTCCCAAATTTCCCGCATCCTTAATGTTTTCAAGTACGATGATTCTGTTTCCCTTAACCTCGGCAATTGGTTTTTTGGCAACCGCCACAACTGGTGCGGGACTTGATGTTGAGGAGATTTTAGCCAGGATTTTTTCATTAACTTTGTATGTTATTTTTGCGGGCTGTGAGTATTTTTCATTTTCGAAGAAAATGCTTTCTAATTTCAACCCCGCTTCGATTGCTCCTACGATGGATTTTTCGCCCTCAAGAATAATTAATCCTGATGCAGTGCGGTTTTTTTTATCCTGAAGTGCTGCAACCTCCTTTACTATAGGGTTTTGCACACTTGTTAATTCGACCACATTTCCAGCCAAGTTTTCTCCTTTTTGTTTAACATCTTCTCATCAACCAATTTTTTTTCAAACTCAAAGCGTGACAAGCTTTGTTTTTTCCCGCTTTTATCAACATAAACGCAATTTTCAAACCTTATTCCGAAGTTATTTTCGCAATATAGCCCCGGCTCAATTGAAAAAACCATACCTTTTTTTAATCGCCCCTTGCTGCCTGGAGCCAGAGTCGGCGGGGATTGGTGGACATTTATACCGATTCCGTGCCCGAGCGCGTGTGGGAAGTTAAAGCCTTTTGGCGCATGTTTTTTAAGAAATTCACGCGCAATTTTATCAAGCTCAGCGGGCTGGACACTATCTGAACAATATGCTCTAATAAACGCCTGTAATACAAGAGTGTAAACCTTTTTTTGTTCCAAAGACGGCTCACCACACACAAAAACCCTTGTGATGTCTGTTGCGTAGCCGCCTTCGTAATATGCACCGCAATCCAGAAGAATTAAGTCTCCGCGTTTTAGTCGCGTGCTCTCGTTAAAACCGTTGTAGTGAATTGATGCACAGTTTTTTTCTATACCCAATATGGTGGAAAAGCTTAATGTGCTCGCTTCCTTCAGAAGCTCGCGCTCAATAATTTCTTTTAATTCGTGTTCTGTTAAACCTTCCTTAATTTGCGCCTTGAAACGAGCCAAAGCCGCGTCGGTTCGCGCAAAACAAGATTTTAAATGTGTTATTTCGGCGCTATTTTTAACAGACATCATTTTTGCAATCGGATCTTTCTTTAATTCAACGGGGATCCCTGCAAGACCTATAAGTTTAAAATCACACAATGTCGTGTTAGACGAACAATAAAGAACATTGCCGTGCAAGTTTTTTAAATGTTTTTTATATTCATCAAACTGCGCAGTTTTAATATTTTCAGGTGTTTTATGGTCGGTGAATAAAATTGCCTCG
>JAVBQM010000041.1:0-13583 GCA_031549065.1 Candidatus Gastranaerophilales bacterium
AAAACCGTCAATGGTATTGGTGCAAAAATCAATGACAGAAACTAATTGAACCTTATCTTGGGTAAGTTTATAAAAACTTAAATCATCTTTTTCCACAAATTCCCAATTCTCAGGCGCTTGAGCAATCAAATAGTTATAAAAATCAATAGCATTTTCTTTTTCAAGCGCAAGGTTGTTTGTTTGCATAGGCGCAAATTTGCACGCCAAAAGCATTTGATAGGCTTGATTTTCATAATTAATATCGCGTTTAATCCAGTAAAGAAGGTCTTTTTTAGGGTCTTTGATTGTAACATATGGTGATTTTGGTTGTTTTGAATAAGGAACTTTAACGCCATCGTATTCAAAATCAAGGCTCGCGATTAACGACTGGTCATAATCTACGCCCAATTCCACAATGCATTTTGGCGTATGTTTGCCGAAGGCGATTTTTTGCATTTCCTCGGACATTTCAACCTTCATCATATCTTTTAATTTCGGCAATTCTTCATAAATAAATTTACCGCCATCGGCGTCTTTAATATCCGTAAAGCTCGATTTAATAAGGTTTTGCGGCAAAACAGATACTTGAACGTTTGTGGGGAAAATCACATCTTTATAACGCCCCCACTTAAGCTGGCGCGAGAAGTAGCGAATTTCTTCAAAAGGATAAATCTCTGAACCGTCCGGTGTTTGCCAATAAAGCGAGAGCAGAACGTTGCCCACATATGAAATATTAACCGAAAGGCAAAGTTCCCAAACATCTTGCGCAAATCGAATTTTTTTGTGAGTTTTAGCGTCAATTACATCTTCAAGTTTTGAAAGCATTTGGAAAAACTGGTCGAATTTGTTAATTTGAATGTCATACCAACCTGTTTTTTTATCAATGCGAGAATCTTTTAAAAGCATGCGGAACATAAGCGCTTCAAGCTTTTGAGCGTTGTTCATTTCAAAATTTTCATCTTCTTTTTGAGCAGCCAAAACGGCTTTAAAAATTGCTTCAAGGTCACGGATAACTTTTTTACTGCTTCTATCTTGCACCAGAATTGAAAAGAAATTTTGCCGCCTTTTGGGGTTAAAGTGGAAGATATAGCCGCCTTTGGGCTCTTGTGTAAAGTCAAAATCTTCTTCAGTGTGGGTTGGTTTAATGCCGTGCTTTGTTTCTAAATATTGTTCAAAATAGTGTTCTTTTAAGGTCGCAAGCGCAACAGCAACAACGTGTTTGCACCAAGGTTCATCAAGCGGGCAATTACATTCGGGCTCCACGCCGTTTTTAGTGAACTTCAGGGAAGTTTCATAATGGTCTTTAAAATTGCCCTTAACCTTCGCGCGTACATAGTTGTTGTGGTATTTAAGTTCGGCTATCTGCCCCTTTTGGAAATATTCCCAACCGCGGCGCCAACTGCCCGCAGTCGAATTTTCCTTTATAAATTTATTGTTAAAAATATTAGTTTCCACAAATTCCTAAAAAGTTTTACGCTCCAAGAGCAAGCTTTTTTAAAAGCGTTGCGAACAAGACGATATTAACACCTGTCATAAGAAATTGCAAGGGGTAATATGCTTTTATCTGTACACGCTCAGCATCGCATCTTGCGGATATAGAGTGTCGGCTACACCATCGTGGCCTTCCACAATACAAAAATCAAGTTTTTGGCCCTCTTGAATGCCAAGATGATCAAAAGGAATGCCCATTTCGATAGTATCTTGATAAGCATAAACAATTTCGTGTTTCTTCACAACCCAAAGGCTGCTTGTGGTCGCTTCAGCGTAGCGCATAGGGTATATTATATTTTTTGAGAATGAGAATTTAACTTCATGGGTAAATTTGTTCCTTAAAATCGGGAAAATATTGTTCTTCTTATTCACAAGTGTGATTGGGGAATTCACATCAGATTGTTCATTTCTGAAATATATGTGAATTTGGTGAGCGGAAATTTCTTCCTGTTCTTTGACATTGAGTTTATTAACGTCAAATTTAAAATATATTTTATCTTTGTCGTTACCGAAATGAATGCCTTTTAAGACTTTTTTACTTGAAAACATTGGTGAATCGGGAAGGAAAATAAAACCCGCATCTTTCCAATTATCAACAAGAGGGTCTTTAACACCGTCAATAAGGGGTGTAATATTCCTTTTGGGATTTCTTATGGGTTTACCGACAAGCGAAATCAAAGGAATATCAAGATAACCGGGATAGGGCTTACCTAAAATTCTATAAACATTTTTAAGCCGCTCGCGGAAAATGTGGTCAAAAATGTGGTCACGACCCGAATCGTTCGGCTCACCGTACCACCAAAACCAGTCAGAGCCTTGCGTTAGGAAAATTTCTTCTCGCGCGCGTTCAACAAGTTCCTTGTCTTTAATTTTGCGCGATAATTCCTTCAAATCTTCAACTGTTTTATTCAAATAACTCCAAGCAAGGTTTTTAACAGGCTCGCCTATCCACAGGTCAAAATTACGGTTAATCCAAGAGCCGGGTACAATATTTGCAAGCGGCTTGGTGTTTTTGGTATTTGCCAGATAGTCGTTTAAAAGCACCATTTCAAGAGTGCTATCCTCTTGAATCAGTCTATATAATTCACTTAAAAATTCATAGCCGTTATTTGGATAACCTTCCCAACAATTTTCGCCGTCCATTGCAATTGTCAGTATGTGTTCTTTTTCGGGCGAATTTAAAAGTTTATTTTGGCCTTTTTTAATTTTTTCATACATGTCATTTGCAACGAGAGCAGGTTCGTAACCGCCGTAGTTAAAGCCTATTAAACTCGTCAAAAACGTATCTACAAAGGTCATTTTTGTTTTTGGAGAACCTTTTAATCTATAGCTTATCCCAAGGTTAAAAGGGTCAATAATGTCTCCGTTGAAATCGCGCGAAAACTCTTTACCGATTGAACTTGCAATAATACCTTCATCGGAAATTGTCCATTTAACATCCAATTTATTAAGCATTTCAATAGTTTTATTACTTATGCAATGTTCGGGCAGCCAAACGCCGTTTGGCCTTTTGCCAAAAATTTCTTCCATACGCTCGAGCGCGCGTTTTGTTTGGGTGTAAGCATCTGCCTCCATGGCTTGTGGGTCTAAGGGCAGGTTTTGTGAATAAACAAAAGGACGTTCATTCGTATTCAACAAAAGCGGCAAAATCGGGTGATAATATGGGCTTGTAGAAATTTCAATTCTTCCTTCATCCTGATAAGCCTTGTATGTCGGAATGATTTTTTTCATAATATCAATTGAAATATCAAAAAGCCGCTGTCTGTCTTGAAGTGTGTAGCCTGTTTCTTTGTTGAAAAGGATCTCAAGGTCACCATAGTGAGAAGTAAATCTTCGATTCATCCAGGCAAGAGTGAAATTGGCCATAATATCAGAGTATTCCTGGTCTGAAAACTCTTCAATAGCGGGGTCTTCTTTTGAATATCTTTTTTCATAAAGCGTTGTATAGTAGCTTCTGGGTAGAATCATGTTGTTATAATTTGCGTCGAAGAAATTGTCTAAAATAAACATTTTTTCCTGAGGCAAAAGATTTTCAACGTCACTTGTCAGAAGTCTTAAATGGATATCATACGCGCCTTGAGCGTATTTTTCGATAGAATCGAGAAGAACGGGTGAAAAGTTAAAATTCAGCTTTAAATTCGGAAAATTCTCTGTGTAATAAAGCATATCCAGATAATCTTTTGTAGCGTGAAGCCTCACCCAAGGCATTAAAAAATCCTTATCAAAATTCTCTTGATAAGAAGGCTGGTGAAAGTGCCATACAAAAGCTATGTTTAGTTTTTTGACCATGAGGTTACAATTAATTCCACTAATAAGAATATATCATCGTTTTTGAGTAATGTAAAGAAATGTTACTAAACATGAAGAACATTGCGCAATACATGCATTTAAATTGTTTTTATTTATATGTGTAAGTGAAAAAAGTAACAGTGTTGCTTTCGTGAGCAAACATATATAAGGCTCATGTCTTATATGGAAGGCTAGAAATATTACGTGTTAATTTAATAATTGGAGGTTGGTCATGTACAACAGTTTACTGTCGACGAACGGCTACGGCTATAATTCGTTCGGCTCAAGTTATGGCAGCTACGGTGGCTATGGTGGTTTCAGCGGCTACGGCGGTTATGGCAATGTAGGAAGTGTTGAGGCTGCAAAAACTAACATCAAAAACCAATATGATGTTTACTCGGCGCGACAATCTTACGGTAACATGCAAAATATTGAAGGCATGAACTATGCTCAAAGATCGAATGTCATCGGAGAAATGCTCAGAGATGGCAGAAGCGATGATGCTATGAAGCAATTCAATGTTCTTTGCGGTGAATTAAAAGCTTCGGGTATGTACGGTGAATATTCCAACACGCAAATAAGAGCAGTCGCACAGCAAATTTATCAAAATTCAACGGGCGAGAACCTCGCCGAAGCAATTAAAGGCACAACTGACGGTGCATTTGCAAAAGGCTTCCAAAACGGTTTGACAATCTTCGGGTTGTTTGGTTCAGGCCAGACTTCAAAAGAAGAAATGCTTTCAGAAATTAACGGCACTAAGGTAACTTGGGAAGATAAAGTCGGCAAAGCGGCAGGCGCAGGTATAGGAGCCGGCGTAACCATCGGAGCTGGTGTAGCGCTGGCAAAAACAGGTTTGCTGTCAACAGTAGGGAGCGCTCTATGGGGGCTCATCTCCGCTCATCCTGCTATTACAGCTCTTGCAGTGGTAGGTATCGCCGCAAGCGCTGTTGCTACGGCCCTCAAAAACAAATAAAAATTGGATATTTTCTAAATAACAAAAAACCGACTCTTTTATTAAGTCGGTTTTTTTATATTTAAAATTTTATTTAAGACTTACGCTCTTTTATCGCGTGAAGTAAATTGACGCAAAGAATTCAAATTGCTTTGCTGAAAACAATCGGCAATGGTTTGCCTTGAAAGTTTGCTCAACTTGCTGTCTATATAAATTTCCGAATGGTCAACAGGCTCGCGTCTTACATAAACGCTGTTGCCGAAATTCGGTAAATTTATACCAAGAATTCTCGTCATTTTTCCTTTTACCTGATAGTTTTGTGCTTATAACTTAATTAAAAAGAATTATAAGTCAAAAATTACACAAATATAATACATCGTTACATTTGTTCATACTAACCTTTTTGTAAACATTTATTATTAAATTTTCGGCAATGCTGTGTTAGTGATATAATTGATAAACTAAGGCATGGGGTGCGTGAGCTATGCTTTAAAAAAACAATATAGTTGGGGAGTAAAAATTCGTGAGTTCGTTAGAAAATTTGGTTAAATTAGAGTTATCAGAAAACGCAATTAAGGTTTTAGAAAAAAGATATTTAAAAAGAGACTCGGAAGGAAATGTGACTGAAACTCCGCATGACCTTTTTTCACGAGTTGCAACAACAATTGCTAAGGCTGACGCTAATTTTGGCGCTTCTGACGCTGTGGTGCAAAAGACTTCTGAAGAATTTTACGAATTCATCGCAAAAAATTATTTTATGCCCAATTCACCGACTTTAATGAACGCGGGTCGTGAACTCGGCCAATTGAGTGCATGTTTTGTTTTGCCTGTTGAAGACTCTTTAGAAGGCATTTTCGAAACAATCAAAAATACCGCACTAATCCACAAATCAGGCGGCGGCACAGGTTTTTCTTTCACAAGGCTTCGCCCTAAAAACGATGTTGTTCACTCAACAATGGGCGTATCAAGCGGCCCTGTAAGTTTTATGGAAGTTTTTAACGCAGCGACCGAAGCAGTAAAACAAGGCGGCACAAGGCGCGGAGCGAATATGGGCATTCTGCGCATTGATCACCCTGATATTTTAGAATTCATCAATTGCAAAGAAGATTTAACAAAATTAACCAATTTCAATATCTCGGTTGCAATCACAAACAAATTTATGGAAGCGCTAAAAGCCGGTGAAGACTATGATTTAATCCACCCGAATACAAAACAGACAATTCAGCGAATAAGCGCTAAAAAAGTTTTCGATATGATTGTTAAAGGCGCTTGGCAAAACGGCGAGCCGGGAATTGTGTTTATCGACAATATAAACAAAGACAACCCTACTCCTCAAATCGGTGAAATAGAGTCAACAAACCCTTGCGGTGAAGTGCCTTTGCTTCCTTATGAAGCTTGCAACCTGGGCTCAATAAACCTTGCAAGAATGTTGAAAACAAACGAAGTTGGCGACTTGGACATCGACTGGGATAAACTTGCAAATGTTACAAGAACGGCCATTCATTTCCTTGACAATGTTATCGTGGCAAACAATTATCCGCTTCCTCAAATCTCAGATATGGTTCAAAACAACCGAAAAATCGGCCTCGGCGTAATGGGTTGGGCAGATATGTTAATGGAACTCGGAATTTCATACAACAGCAAAGAAGGTGCCGATTTAGCCGCAAAAGTAATGGAATTTATTGATTACCATTCCAAGGTCGAATCTATCGAATTAAGCGAAAAACGCGGACGTTTCAACAATTTCGCCGGTTCTGTTTATGACGGCGGCAATTATTTATATAACAAATACAAAGGCAAATCCGCCGGCGTGATTTCAGATGAAATGTGGCAAGAACTTGACGCTAAAATCGCCCGTGTGGGTATCAGAAACGCTACTACAACTTGTATCGCCCCAACAGGAACAATTTCAATGATCGCAGGCTGCTCCGGAGGCGTTGAACCTTTATTTGCGCTTGTTTTCACCCGTGATATTATGGACGGCACAAGAATGAACGAGGTTAACCCGATTTTTGAAAAATATGCGCGCGAAAACGGTTTTTATTCTGACGCTATGATGAGTAAAATCGCCTCAGACGGTACGATTGCCCACGTTGAAGGTGTTTCAGATAAGGTTAAACAAATTTTTGCAACCGCGCATGACGTTATTCCAAGTTCGCACATCAAAATGCAAGCTGCATTCCAGCTTCACACGGATAATGCCGTTTCAAAAACCATCAACTTTGAAGAAACTGCCACACTTGAAGATGTTGCAAACGCTTATGTTATGGGTTATGAGGCCGATTTAAAAGGCTTAACTGTTTACCGTAACAACTCGCGTTGGAGCCAACCTATGATAGTAGAAAAAGCGCCCGCTACTGAAACCGTTGTAACGGTCAAAGAAACTGTGAGCGAAAATGAATACGAATTCGAAGTTAAAATCGAAACCAAAACCTGTCCCGAGTGTGGTACTTCAATACAAATGGCCGAAGGCTGCTTTATTTGCTTAGGTTGCGGATATTCAGGTTGTTCATAGGCATAAAGCCCGGTTTAAACAATCTTGCCAAGGTAGCGCCTCAAATTAGCGACTCTATTCTTCCAACCTTGCAAAAAAACTTTTTGGCTTGGGTCGTTTGCGACAATTTTGTCATAGCTTGCTTCGCGCAAATTCAAAAACGCTTCAAGTTTGCCGCCGCATTTAGCGTAGAACCCTTTAGCCGCGCCCACACCGTGTAAAACGGACGTGTCAAAAAGCGCAATTGCCATTTTAGGGTCAGCGATTTTATCTGCGCCTGAGGCTATAAAATAATTGTCACGATAAATTGCAACTGCTTCATCACGGCTGATTTGTCTGACATCTTTTTGCGGCCGCCCTTTAGCTCGAAGCCAAGCGTTGTAAGTTCCTTGCGTCACCCCCATATTCGTCGCCCCGCCTTTATCGGCTTTATGGTTTGAATAGCCGCCTTCTGCAGGGAATAAAAAACCCAAGGCAAGTTTAAAATTTCTATCTGCGGTTGTTTCGTTTGTCATATGGCCCTCCCTTTTGTTTATATATCAACGACAATAACCCGTTTTAAATCGTTTTTAAATCCGTAAAATTACCTGCGTAAAATTACGTAATTCCGAGTTGTGCTGGTTTTTTCACCATGGTATAATCACCTCGAAGAGAAAGGGGTTTAACTATGAAATATGTATGTAATGTTTGTGGCTATATTTACGACGAAGAGGCCGAAGGTGTAAAATTCGCTGACCTCGCAGAAGATTGGGTTTGCCCAGCTTGTGGCGTAGGCAAGGATATGTTTTCAGAAGCGTAAGCTGCAAAGGACAAAACAATGAAAGAAATTAAAAACAATATTTACTATTGCGGCATAAAAGACCCTGATAGGAAACTTTTTGATGAATTAATTCCACTTCCTGAGGGCACAACTTACAACTCATATCTTATTAAAGGAAGCGAAAAAACCGCCCTTGTAGATACGTCTTATTCAAGAACCATACAAGAATTTGTTAAAGGTCTTAACAGTGATGTGAGCACGATTGACTACATTATCGCAAACCATGGCGAAGGAGACCACACAAGCGCGCTTCGCCCACTTTTAGAACTTTGCCCCAAGGCCAAAATTGTCACAAACGCAAAATGCAAAGAAATTTTAATTGACGCATACGCGATTGATGAAGAAAAATTCCTTACAGTGGGCGATAAAGACACCCTTAGCCTTGGCGATAAAACGCTCGAATTTCACATAACCCCTTTTGTTCACTGGCCGGACACGATGTTCACACATGTTGTTGAAGATAAAGTTTTATTCACTTGCGATTTTCTTGGCGCACACTACACAGGCGAACTTTACGCCGGTCTTTTCGCGCCCGAAACGAAAGAATATTTTGACGGCGCAAAACGCTATTACGCTGAAATTATGATGCCTTTTAGACAACATTGCCAAAAATATGCATGCAAAATCGAGAATGAAATTAAACCTGAAATTGTTTGCCCGAGCCACGGCGGATTATATCAAAACCCTTCATTTATGTTGGATGCTTACCGCGAATGGACATCTGATAAGCCTAAAAATAAGGCTGTAATTGCTTATGTTTCTATGTATGGAAACACAGGAACAATGGCAAAATATTTAGCTAAAAAACTTAGAGAACTTGAGGTTGAGGTTGAACTTTGCGATATCGTCAATGGCGATTTGGGCGAACTCGCAAATGCGCTTGTCGATAGCGCCACGGTTGTTTTTGGCGCTTCAATGGTACTTGCTAATCCCCACCCTTACGCAATGCTCGGGGTTTATATCACAAACGTTTTAAGGCCAAACGTGAAATTCCTTTCTGTAATTGGTTCTTACGGTTGGGGTGGTAACCTCATCGGTAAACTTGAAGAAAATTTCACTAATTTAAAAGCAGAAAAATTAGATTATGTTACAATAAAAGGTGCAGCGAAAACGGAAACGTACAAGGAGCTGGATAAACTCGCAAAAACAATAGCCGAGAAACATAAAGAAATAGAAGGATAAGCAATGGAAGCTACAAAACAAAAATATGAAATGGTTATAGGTCTTGAAGTTCACGCGCAATTAAAAACCAATACAAAAACTTTCTCGCCCGACGGAATGGCGTTCGGCAAAGAGCCGAACTCGCAAATTTCCGTTAAAACGGTTGCACTTCCGGGAGCTTTGCCTGTTTTGAACAGAAAAGCAGTGGATTTATCAATTTTATGCGGCCTGGCTTTTGGTTCAACTATCGCGCCAAAGTGCAAATTCGACCGCAAGCAATATTTTTACCCTGACCTTCCCGCCGGTTACCAAATTTCTCAGCTTGATGAACCTATTTGCATAGGCGGAGAAATAAAAATTTCAAATAAAACCATACAACTAACCCGCGCGCACTTAGAAGAAGACGCCGGCAAACTTGTTCACGCCGGAGCTGACGGGCTTAGAGGTTCAAGCTATTCGCTTGTTGACCTTAACCGCGCCGGTTCAACCCTGCTTGAAATCGTGTCAGAACCGGACATCAGAAGCGCAGAAGAGGCAAGAGAATATCTCGAAACATTGCGTTCAATTTTAAGATACATTGGTGCCTGTGACGGAAACTTAGAAGAAGGTTCAATGCGCTGCGACGCGAACGTTTCGATTCGCCCTTGGGGAGCTGAAAAATACGGTACACGCGTTGAAATTAAAAACTTAAACTCGTTCAGAGCGCTTGTTCGCGCAATTGATTTTGAATATGAACGCCAAAGCGATCTTTGTGATACAGGCGAATGTGCAAAAATTGTTCAAGAAACGCGCCTTTGGGATGATAATAAGGGTGTAACGGTTTCTATGCGCTCTAAAGAAGATGCTCAAGATTATCGCTATTTCCCGGAGCCTGATTTAATGCCGCTTGAAATCGACAACGAGTGGATTGAAAGAATCCGCGCGACCATGCCCGAATTGCCTAAACAAAAACTGGAACGCTATCAAGGCCTAGGTTTAAGCGAGTATGACGCGAACATTATTATAGCGCAAATGGATATTGCGCAATTCTTTGATAAAGCGCTTGAATTAAACGTTAATCCAAAAATCGCTGCAAACTTCCTTATGGGCGAGATTTCAGCTTACTTGAAAGAGATTCAAGGCGAACTTGCTGATACTAAACTCACCGTTGAAAATTTCGCGAAATTACTTGCTCTGATTGAAAAAGGAACTATCACAAACAACATCGCAAAATGTCTTGTTTTGGATATTTTAAAAACAGGTGGAGACGCTGAAGAACTTGTGGAAAAACAAGGTTTAAGCGTTATGGGCAATGAAGATGAACTTCTTTGCGCTATTCGAAACATTCTTGAAGACAAAAAAGAAGAAGTGGAAGCCTACAGAAACGGAAAAGACAAACTTTTCGGGTTCTTTGTGGGTCAGGTTATGAAAGAAACTAAAGGCAGAGCCAATCCTAAGCTTCTTAATGAACTTTTGAAAAAAGAGTTGGACGCATAAATTAATTGATAATAAAAAACCTCCAATGAAGGAGGTTAAATTGCCGAAGGTCGGAATCGAACCGACACATAGTTGCCTACGGCAGATTTTGAGTCTGCTGCGTCTACCAGTTTCGCCACTTCGGCATACGTCTATATTAAATTAACAGAAAAATAATATTTTTCAACAATTTTTAAACATAAAACCCCTCAAGTTGAGGGGTTTTAATATTCAGTTCATGTTTTTAGTTAGCCTTTTTTACAGATTTTTCCAATCTCGGTTGTTGTTCAGGGCTTCCGTCAGGGTCTTTACCTGTAAGTTCACAGATTCTGCCGCTTAACTGGTGGAAACGAATAAGATTATACATTGGTGAAATATTTTCACTTGAGTGTGGAATATTCACAAACACAACGTTCTTCGCCACATTCGCATACTCCTGTTCAACCTGTTTATTTTGTTCGTCCTTGAAAATGACTATTGTATCCGGAATAATTTCAGGGTGGGCTTTTCGAACATCAGGTTTATCGAGCATTAAGACTGAATCAAGGTTTGCTTTTGCTCTTTGGAAATAATTATCATTATCCAAACCGGGCAAGAGCATAATAACCGCTTGGTTTTCTTTAAGAGCGGCAGAAGGCCCGTGTTCAAAGTCACCGGCAGAGTAAGCAATTGTATCTTTATTGGTCATCTCTTTTAGTTTCAAATGACCCTCAAGCGCGGTACCGAGGTTTGAATCGCGGCCCAAAATACAAATAACGTCTTTATCTTTCAAGGCTTCAGCGGCAGCATTCACGGCCGTAGTATCTTGAAGCATTTTTTCAACATTACCCGGAACTTGTTTTACTTCAGCAACTTTGCTTTTTCTTTCTTCGAGGCCTTTGGTGCCCGGTTGATCGCCCAAACGAAGGCCTATCGCCCAAAGGTTGAACAATTGCGCTGTTACAGATTTTGTCGCTGCAATTGATTTTTCTGTACCCGCACCAACCGGAACTTTATACTCAGCCATATTCCAAATTGGAGTGTCAGGCACATTCACAAGCGCAACCGTATCGGTGTACTCACTGTCTTGGCGCGCTTTCAAAACTTCTTGAAGCGCCTGTTTGGTGTCGCCCGTTGTTCCTGATTGCGAAATCGCAACTACAAGAGCGTTTTTACCGCCCCTGTATGGTTTGTGAGCAGCCTGGCTTGCGTATTCAATGTTCATTGGTAAACCCGAAGCTTCTTCTACAAAATTTTGCGCCATCATAGCAACGTGCCTTGCGGAACCTGAGCCTAAAACGTCTATGCCACTGTACGTTTTAGCGTTAACAGCATCGGGCATGTCTGCAAATTTTATATTTTGAAGAGTATCATCACCTTTGAAATATCTGTCAGACAACTTTTTCAACACCTCTGGTTGTGCGCCAACTTCGTTGGGGTAAAACTCTCCGTTTTTACCAAAACTTATTGTACTTGCATATGCCAGTGGTGAATAACGCGGAAATTCAAAAACACTTGCATTGCTTAAGCTTGAAGGCGCAACATCAGCCTTCTGCGATTTTTGACCCATAGACGAAACCGCAAAATTGTGTAAACTAAAATCTACTCTCATTAACAACCTCTCTTTTAAATACCGAGAGTTTAAAACATGAAAAGGGATTTTTTTGCTATTTTTTATTGCAATTTGTAAATTTACTTTAAAGGACAGGCAATTATGTTTGTGTTTTGACTTATTAAATGTGCAAAAGTAAGTTTTAAGGTATATGTTAAACATAAGCGTAAACAAAATAGCTGTCAATTTCGGTAACAACGCTGTTTCTAAGCCCCAGCTCAAGTTGAAGCCTGCCTTAAGCGCGGATGTTTTCGTCAAAAGTTCCCCATCTGCTCCAAAGCTCTATGCCGTACCTTACACCAAACCGGTTTCTTTTAAAGGCCAAACCGTAGATTCAATCAGCAGAGCTGTAAAATTCGGTTCGCCTTTTAGCACACCTTTAATTCAACGCTATGACGGCGGCTATTTAGTCGACTCTAGCACGAATACTGTTGTTTATTACGGAAAAGATGCCAAAAACTATCTTAAAGACATGACTCACTTCCCGCTTGAAACTCAAATTATTGCTCAATCTGACACAGAGATTGAGGTTGAAACAATGCAAGGCAAAAAAATTAACCTTGATGAACCGGGAGCAATACTTATTAATAAAGATACTTTTGCAAAAGTCAAAGTAAAAAAGGGCAACCCGCTTGTAATAACAACACAAAACACCCCACCTTGGTTCCAAAAAATGTCTGCCGAGAGACAAGATTATTTCAACACACTTGTTGGAAAAAACAAAAATGCTTTTGACACAAATCACCCGACACAAAACCCGGGAACTGCTTTGCGCAAGGATTTTGAAGCCTGCCCTGATTGGGTTTTTGATAAGCTTTGTGAGAAAAAGATTTTAATAAAAGATGAAAGCGATACTAATAAAGCTAAATGGGCATCTTTTCGTACTGTGGATGAATTCCAAGAAGATTTGTGGAACAAGGCTGAAATTTATGGTGATGTAAAAGACAGGATCGTCGACACCTATAAAAAAACTACTAAAGCCGGCTACGATTTCACAGGCTTAAAAGACTCTGCTGATGGTGTTACCGTATATGTCGGAAAAGACAGATTTAACCTTTTCAATTCAAATCCTACCGAATGGCTGTCGAGTTCAATCACATGGGGCGATAAAGGCACATTTGGCATTGGTGTTTCAAGGGTCGCAAGGCAAGGTTCTTCCGAAATAACAGATTTCAATGAAATACGACCCAGCGAAAAAATACACAAACACCAAAACCCGCAATATTCATTTTCAATCAAATGAAAATTTTTCTACCCGTGTATCGCAAACCAGGGGCTACTGGCATAGAGGCTATGCTTGTGGTTTGTCAAGCGGCTGTAACAATTATTCGCCCATGAATGAAGATATAAT
>JAVBQM010000037.1:0-9067 GCA_031549065.1 Candidatus Gastranaerophilales bacterium
TCAGAAAAATTACTCGCAGCAATATTCGGTAAAATCACACTCAACCCGCCGATTTTGAATTTTGACAAGTATTTAACTGTTTCAATCAACTCTTTTGCAACATCCGCTTTTTTGCCTTTTTCCCTGTTGTTTGGTTGAGCAAAAAATATTCTTCGAATAATATTACCCTGACCGATATAACCTAAAAACTTACGCAATTCAGGCTGGAAAATTACAATAAGACCAAAGGTTACAACCGTAACCATTGTTTTCAGAAATACACCAAAAATTGTCAGGTTGAATTTAATTAAAATTTCAGATAAAAACCACATTGCAACAAGCGCAAAAACACCCCTTACAAGGTTTTCGCTGTTTGTACCGTGGATAAACCTCCTGTACAAAAATATAAGAAAAACCACCAGAACAAGAACTTCGATGATATTTATGCTTCGATTTGTGGTAAGAAAGGCTGTGGTAAGCTCACGCAGTTCTGTTGTTATGAAATTGTACAATGCGTTAAATTCCACCTTTTAACCTTTGCAACTTTACAATCTGTTCGGGATGATATCATTCCTGACTAAGTCTTCGAGAGTTTCTCTCCTAACTATAATATCAGATTGTGCGTTATTTACAAGTACCATTGCAGGCTTCAAAACGCGGTTATAGTTGCTTGCCATAGAATAACAATAAGCGCCTGTATCATACACAACAAGCAAATCACCCGCAGCGGGCGCATTTAGTTCAATTTCATTAATTAAAATATCGCCTGATTCACAGTGTTTACCCACAACTCGGACCTTTTCAGGCGCGCTTGAAGATTTTTGACTCACAAGTTCGGCTGTATATTTAGCTTCATACATAATAGGGCGTGAATTATCAGACATACCGCCGTCAACTGCGATATATTTCCTACCGTTTGGAACTTGTTTTGAACTTCCTATGGTGTAGAGCGTAGCCCCTGCTGTGCCCACAATGGAACGACCGGGTTCAATGTAAAGTACAGGGGGTTCAATACCATATTTTTGAACATTTTTCTCGATTTGGCTGATTATCACATCTGCAATTTCAAAAACTGAAGGCGGGTTGTCACTTTCTGTATAAGTTATTCCAAGGCCGCCGCCGATGTTCATTTCACTGATTTCAATTCCGTGAACCTCTTTAATTCGTGCGATTTCTTTAATTAAAACTTCAATTTCATCATGGTACACTTTTGTTTCAAAAATCTGTGAACCTATGTGAGCATGAAGGCCGACTAATTCAAGGTTTTTAGCATTTTTTATTTTTGCAATCGCTTCATCAATTTGAACTAAATCAAACCCGAATTTTGAATCAAGGTGCCCGGTTTGGATGTATTCGTGTGTGTGGCACTCAATACCGGGAGTGATTCTGAGCATAATTTTCTGCACAAGCCCTTTTTTTAGGGCAATTTCGCTCAGCATATCTATTTCCAAAAAATTATCCACGCTTACACGCCCGACACCCAAATCAAGTGCCAATTCAAGTTCTTCAGAGCTTTTATTGTTACCGTTAAAAGTTACATTTGCCATATCAACATTCGCATTTTTAACCGTATAAAGCTCACCGCCCGAAACAACGTCAAAGCCAAAACCTTCGGTATGTAAAATACGCGCAATCGCACTTACCATAAGGGCTTTCGATGCAAATGTCATTTTAACCTTGGGGTAGTTTTGAAACGCACTTTGATACTGTTTTGCAATACCCCTGAGCGTTTGTTCACACATAATATAAAGCGCGGTGCCGTGCCTGCGCGCTAAATTAACCAAATCGCAGCCGCCAATTTCGATGTTGCCCGCCTGATTAATTTTTGTTGTTAATGGTCTAATTTGTTGATTAATTGTTTGCATTGTTAGGTTACCTCGTATATGATTATTTATGATTTTAACACAAAGACGGAGGGCGTTATGATTAGCAAATATTTAACGCAAAAAAACATCATTTTCTTTATTATGTCTATTTTGGTTATCGCTTTTATTGCAAGTATAGCGGATATCGCATTAATGTTTTTTGCCTCGTTTGTAATTTCGTGCACTCTTATTCCGTTTATAGACAAAATGGAAAAATATATTCCGCGAGCAGCTGCTGTTTCCATTGCGCTGCTGGTCCTAATTATTGGTATTGCGCTTGTTTTCATACCTCTAACAATTTTCACACTCGAACAAGGGCACGCGATTTTCCAAAAATTGCCAAGCTACATCAGCCAAATTGAAGCACTGTTAAATTTTAAAATAATGGGGTTTTCGCTATCCGAAGTCTTGAAACCGGAAGCTCTTAGCAAGTACGCAAACGCAATGAGTACGGAACTTTTAGATGTTACAATCAACCTTACGAAGTCATTTGCAAATTCAGCCACTGCCGCAATCGCAATAACAATTATGGTGTTTTATATCTGCTATGACACGAAACACCTTAAAGACGGCTTTATGAAGCTTTTTCCGCCGCGCTTTAAGAAAAAAGCGCAAGAAATTCTAACTTCAATTACTCAAAAAGTTGGCGGTTATGTTTTTGCTCAATTAATCGCGATGATTTTTGTTGGCGCCGTTACAGCCTTGGGGCTCGCCCTTATTGGCAATAAACATGCAATTGCACTCGGGTTTGTTACTTTCGCGCTTGATATTATTCCCGTTATAGGACCGACAGTTGCGATACTGATTGGTGCAGTAAGCGGTGCGGCGCACGGCTTCTGGTATATCATTTTAACTTTTGGAATTTATATGATTGCGCAGGTTTTACAAAACCAGGTTTTGCGCCCGATGGTTTTTGGAAAGTTAATGGATATGCACCCTTTAATAATAATTCTTTCGCTTTTAATAGGTGCCAAATTTCTGGGCGTCTGGGGCGTTATTCTTGCACCGGCAATTGCAAGTGTAGTGTGCGTTTTAGTGGATGAATTGTATCTAAAAACCGTAAATGAGGGTCAGTAGGATACATTGAGCGAAAAGTTTTTATATAAAAGAAAAGTTAAAAGTAACCCGAAAATCAATTGCCTTTTTGCTTTTCCAGGAATTGAAAGTTTTGCGCTGTCTTCGCTTGGCTATCTTTCCATTTTCAAAGAACTTGATGAAATGGACGAAGTTAATGTTGAGAGGTATTATTCTAATTCCAAAACCACAACTGTGCCGATTCAAGATATAGACATCATTGTATTTTCAAGCTCTTTTGAACTTGATATTATGCAAATTTTAAAAATGTTCGACAAGCTTGGCATACCTTATTTGGCACGCGACAGAAACGAAAATCACCCGCTCGTCTGCGCCGGCGGTCCTGTTATGACCTCAAACCCTTACCCGTATTTAGATTTTTTCGATTTCGTTAATATTGGAGACTCAAATACAACAAAGGTTTTTTCTGTACTATCTGAAACCCCGCGCGCAAATGCGCTTAGTGAAATTTCAAAACTTGAAGGGGTTTTGACAAGCCGCGATGCAAAAGTTAAAAAAGTTGTAAACGAAATTTCAAAACCCGTTTGCACAACTATTTTGAGCGATAGCAGCTATTTCAAAAATACTTTTATAATAGAAATCGCGCGCGGATGTCCGAAAATGTGTAATTTTTGCACCGCAAGCCACCATAACTTGCCTTTCCGCTTCACTCCAAAAGAAGAAATCTTCAAGGCTGTTGATTTCGGCCTTGAACATACAAATAAGATTGCGCTTTTGGGCGCTTATGTTGCGGGCCACCCTGATTTCAAGGAAATTTTAGATTATATATGCAGCAAAGGCGGGGTTGAATTGAGTCTTTCGTCGCTAAGAGCCGATTTAACCGATGAAACTGTTATTAAAGCCCTGGTAACTTGCGGAGCACAAACTTCCACAATCGCAATTGAAGCGGGCTCTGAAGCTTTAAGAAAAAGTCTTAACAAGGATTTAAGCAATGAGCAAATTGAAACAACCGTCAAGGTTGCCCGCGAAGGCGGTCTTAAGGGGCTTAAAATTTACGCCATGATAGGTCTTCCGCGCGAAACTCAAGAAGATTTAAAAGCTTTAGTCGCACTCCTTAAAAAACTTAAAGACGAAAACAAGGGCTTCAATTTGTCGGTTAGTTTGAATAGCTTTATACCGAAACCAAATACGCCTTTTGAACATGCAAAAAGGGAAGATAAAAAAACTCTTGAGAAAAAAACTGCTTATCTGAAAAAAGAATTGCACAAAATCGGCATAAATATTTCCGCTTCAAGCATTGATTGGGACGGCGTTCAAACACTTATCTCGCGTTACCCTTCTTCTTTGGCACCTTACTTTATTGACACTCATAAAAACGGTGGAAATTTAGGGGCGTTTAAACAATGTTGGAAAACTTTTAGCAACACCCCGTGGGATGAAGCTATAAATAACCCGCCCGATAAGCAACCCTGGAAAAATATTTCCATTACTTAACAACTTTACTTTTTTTTGCGCGCTTAATATAATTATCCCCATGAGGAGAAAGTTACTTTTATTATTGGGCGCATTGCTCTTAACGGCCGCACCGGCATTTTGTGCAGTGAGTTTGCCTACACTGAACGTTGGTTTTGGTACAGCAAACACCCCGCAAGAATTCAGCCAAGGCGTTCAGGTTTTAATTCTTTTAACAATTTTGACTCTTGCCCCGAGCATTGTCATTATGACGACGGCGTTTGTAAGGATTGTAATTGTCCTAACCCTTACAAGACAAGCAATCGGCACTCCAAGCTTGCCGCCAAACCAGGTAATAATCGGCCTTTCCTTAATTTTGACATTCTTTGTTATGTCGCCGACATTAACAAAAATCAACGACACAGCCTATCAGCCCTATTTGAAAAACCAAATTACACAACAAGCTGCAATTGATAATTCAATTAAACCCATTCGTGAATTTATGTTCAAACAAACACAAGAGAAAGAGCTTGCGCTTTTTGTGAAAATGGCAAAAATCGGTAGAATTGAAAAGAAAGCGGACACACCAACCTATATTTTAATTCCCGCCTTCATTCTAAGCGAACTCAAAACGGCTTTCAAAATCGGGTTTGTTATATTTTTGCCGTTTTTGGTTATTGATATTGTTGTTGCAAGTATTCTGGTTTCAATGGGTATGCTATTTCTGCCGCCAGCCACTATTGCTATGCCTTTTAAATTGATTATGTTCGTTATGGTGGACGGGTGGTTCTTGATTACAAAATCATTGGTTGAAGGGTTTATACAGTGAACGAAGCTGTCTTTCTTACAGTTTTCCAAAAGTTTATGGTGCTGATTTTGCAAATGTGCGCCCCTGTTTTACTTACAGCAATTGTTGTGGGCTTAATTATAAGCATCATTCAATCTGTGACACAAATTCAAGAACAAACGCTTACTTTTGTTCCCAAAATTTTTGCAGGTATTATTGTTTTAATTGTCACAATGCCCTGGATGCTTCAAATTTTTGTATCGACAGTGAACGAACTTTTCAGATACCTGCCAACAATTATTGCAAGTTAAACTAATTGAGCGTTTCCCTAATTGCCTGCGGCACATAGGCAAGCAAATTTGAAGCCAAGACTCCATATTCCGTTAGGCTTTTAGAGGCAATTTCTCCTGCAAGACCGTGCAAATAAACCGCCAGTGCGGCCGATTTTTCAAGGTTTAAACCCTGAGCGCAAAAACCTGTAATCATTCCCGTTAAAACATCTCCCATACCAGCTTTTGCAAGGGCAGAATTTCCCGTTGTGTTGATGTAAATTTCTCCGTTTGGCACGGCAATAACGCTCTGATGCCCTTTTAAAAGAACAATACAGTCAAAATGTTTTGCTGCATCCCAAGCGGCCTTAACTCTGTCTTTTTGTATATCCTCAACCTCTATATCCGTCAAACGAGAAAGTTCAAGCGGGTGCGGAGTTATTATTGAATTCAGCGGCAGCACCGGACGCTTTTGAGCAGCAAGAATATTAATCGCGTCAGCGTCAATAACAACCGGTATTTGTGATTCCAGATAGTTTTTTAAGAAATTGTTTAAAAAATTCGTTGTTTCATTGTCCACCCCTAAGCCGCAGCCGATTGAAACCGCGTCACAGTCATCATCAATAAATTTCCACGCGTCTTTTGGTAAAGTTCCAAGGCTGTTTTCACCAAGGTCAAGGTAAATAACATCAGGCGTTTGCGCCGCAGTAATTTGAATAGTGGAACTCGTAGAGGCAAGCTTTACCTTGCCTGCGCCCACTCTAAGAGGCGCTAATGAACTTAAATAAGCTGCCCCCGGGAGCTCTAGCGAACCGGCGATATTAAGAACGCTTCCAAAAGTACCTTTGTTGCTATCTTGCGGGCGTTTTGGCAAAAGCGGTTGAACATATTCTTTGGTTAAATTTGTTATTTTGTACACAACAAAACTCCTTTTTGGCGTAATTCTATCACAAAATAAAGCGGTTATTTGGGGTCAGTTTTTTCCTTATTTTTCTTATGCTTGGACGCTGCAAATAATCCGCCAAAAGCTGCTATCACGGAAGCAACAACAGCAGAAACAGCTAAAAACGGAGACTTTCCGCCAGGTGGCTTTTCTGTTGGCTTATCGACAGGTGAATTTTCCACAAGTTTATCGGCCTCGGCTTGCGTTTTGGCCCCTTGTTTTGCAAGTTGGTCTGCAAAATTGCAAACTTTTTGGAACAGCTCCGGCTGTTTTTTATCCAACTCTTTTGCAACAAAAGCTTTTTTTAAGGCATCCATAGGGTTAAGCCCCCAACCTTTTTGAATTGCGCTATGGTAAGCCTCTTCAAAATTTTCCGGAATCCTTACCCTGTAATCAGTTGAAACGCCATCATGGCTGTCAAAAATTCTCTCAGAGCCTAAAATATCATTGAAAAAATACATTTGATGCTTGGCGCTGAAAATTTCACCAAACTTTGCTTTAGAAAATTCAATCGGTTTTTTCCTCAAAAGCGCTTCGTCTATTTTCATATTATTTGATAAAGGCCCATATTGCCTTTCTCGCCAATCAAAACCGTAAGGGCGTTTACCGTTTGCAAGTGCACGTAAAGCAACACTGTCGTGGTTTCCTGCGCCTATAATAAATTCATCTTCTTTTAACCCGCGACGAACCAGGGAAGACGGCGAGTCTCCATACGTTGTTGTATAAACTTGAACCCTGCCCCTAAGAGGTTCAATAGCGCCTTTTGTGTCGAACGCTTGAAAATCTACATTCGAACACTCGGTTTCATACATAATTTTTGAGCAATCAAAGTCCTTTCCTTTGATTTTCTTTGCAGTACCTTCGAGTAGTTTGATAATCGAATCACCAATATAATTTTTTTGGTTATTGAAGTAATATTGCTCTTTAGTCCCGGATTCTGTTTTTTGTACTAAATTGGGCTGAATAAGCCCCCAGCCAACATCCATTCGAACCCCGTCATAGCGTCTTAAAAATGCACCGAATTTGCGCTCTAAGAACTCGCCCGTGGGCCCAAGTGTACCGTCAGAATTAGAAATTTTGGTATAGTCTATACTCTTTATTCCCCAGCCAACAGAAGCCTTTGCACTGAATGCTTCCTGGTTTGCCCAAATCTCATCAGGGCCTTGGCCTATTAAGCAGTCTCCGATTAAATTAATACCCTCGGCATTCAATGATTTTTTGGCTCGCGCCAGGTGGTTATCGGCCAAAAACTGTTTAAAGGCGAAAAAGTCGATTTCGCTTTCATTTTTGGTTTTTATATCCGCAATTCTTTGCGCAGCCCTTTTTGCACCTTCATCGCTCAAGTCTTTTTTATATAAATCCCTGTCGACTTCATCCCATTTTTGCCAATTCCAGCTGCCATAATCCGAAGCAAGCTGCATGAAAACCGACTTAGGTTCAAGCCAGTCCGCATTTTGTGTTTTGTAATCTTCAAACTCTTTTTTTAGCGCGCCTGTTTTATCGCTATCTACAAAACGCTCGTATGCTTTTCTTAAAAGGGCATCATAGTCTGAGTGCGGGGTAAGATTTTCATATTGCACATCTTCTGAAGAATCAACTTTCAAAGATTTTAATTCATCGGGCGTTAAAATTTCTCCGAACTCTTCTGTTGCAAGAAGCGACGGGTTAATTACATTTTGCGAAAGTGAAAACGCAGAGCCTCCATAAGGGCAAAAACGATTACCATGTCCATATTGCCCTTGAGGAAGAAGTTCTACAGAATTGATTCCGATATATTTTTGCATTAAAGCAATAAAATCTTGTGCTTTTTTATCGGATAAATTACCGACACCGGTATTGAGGCTTTGCGGAAGCGAGGCGTCATGAACAATAAGAACTTTTTTGCCTTCTTGGCTGCCCAAGGCAGCATTTGCTTGCTGCAAGACTTTTTGATATTCAGACATCTGCTTTGAACTTAAAGCGGCGCCAAAATTGATATTTGTTAATTTTATTGAACCTACACGCACAAAACCACCCGAGTTTACCGTTAATAGAAAACTTGTGAAGGAAGAAATTTGTCACCGAGATTAAAGATGTCCGATTTGCCTTATTGCCTCATAAACGCCGATTGCAACTGTATTTGAAAGGTTTAAACTGCGCGCATCACCTTTCATTGGTAATGTTACCAAATTATTACCCGCAAGTTCCATAATCTCGGGCGGCAAGCCTTTGCTTTCAGAGCCAAAAACTAAATAATCTCCCGATTTGTAGCTAACATCCGTATATTTTTTCTCGCCCTTGGTAGAAAAGAAATAGAAATCCGCTCCATTTTCTGCGCTTTCATAAAGCTCTTCAAAAGTCGGAATTTTTTTTATGTTAACCTGCTCCCAGTAATCAAGCCCTGAGCGCTTTGTATACTTATCGGTCAGTGAAAATCCGAGCTTACCGACTAAAATCAAATTTGCGCCCGTACAAGCGCAAAGACGCGCAATATTGCCGGTATTTTGAGGAATTTCGGGCTGATAAAGGACAATATTAATCATTCATAAACCTTTTGGATTCAAGAATGACAGGCAAACCGCGCGCTACACAAAACACAACCGATGCCCAGGTGCAAATTATTCCCACAAGAAATATTTTTGCTCGGATATATTCAGGAATTGGCGCAGAAGGATTTCCGGCAATTAAGAACAAAAACGCCGCACATTTGCAAACGGCATAGCTGAATCGCGAAAAGTTTGAAGCAACTATAAATTTT
>JAVBQM010000034.1:0-23207 GCA_031549065.1 Candidatus Gastranaerophilales bacterium
ATCTGACTGTGCGGTACTCCGGCCATTGGAATTTTTCCGAGCCCCGCTAAATTCCTTTGTGTGAGTGCAATTTCGCATTCCTTTGAAATTAAGAACGCATCTTCAAAATATGTTTCAAAATATTCTCCAATCCTAAAAAATAAAATATAATCAGTATTTTCACACTTTAATTTTACATATTGTGCAATTGATTTAGTGCATTTTTCAAGCGGCACTTCAAAACTGTTTTTCCAAACAAAACTTCTCATCTGTATTATAATAGTTCAAAATAAGGGAAAAATGCAAATGTGCGGGATGAAACTTTTAAGAAATTTAATTATTTTGGCGCTCGCGCTTATTGGCCTTATAACATTGTTGGGGCTTAATTATAAGGATGTTTTTAAAAGTTTGTTTGAGAAATGGAAAGACAATCGCGCCGGCTGTTCGGTATATCTAGTTTAAAGGCTGTTTAACCGGAACTCCATCCCCGCCAATATATTCGGCTTTCTTGCCTTCAATGTATAAATAAACCGGTGCATCCGGACTATAAATTTTTACGGTTTTAACAAGCTGTGTTATTCTTGCTGTGACGCTTGTTGAGCCGCCCCCTTGCGCAAAATTTTCACTCAGGTTAATAATTAAGTCGCCGTTTTTCTGTTTAACCCAGTATAATTTTGTTTTTGGAGGGATTTCAGAATAAACCCCGCCAGCTTTTTCTTTTTCACTGGGGCCTTCCAAAAGCAGTTGTATTGCGGTTTCTATACCCTCATTTTTGGCGGTGCGATTAACAAACTTGTAATCGTTTGAAGGCGTAACAAAGCACACTTTAATTGTTGCGACCTTAACTTCGGGTTTTTCTGCAGGCTTTTGCTTTTCGCCTTCGTCAGGTGCTTCAACTTTTCTTTCGGGCTCTTCAACATCTTTGTCTTTGTCCCAAAACCAGCCTTGCTCGTTTTTTTTCTCGGGCACATTTAAATCGTTGTTGTAACTTGTGCCGTTCATAGAAACGTAGAAAAAATAGCCCAAACAAAGTAAAAGCGTTATGATAAATGTTTTTATAAAAATTCCCATCAGACTTATTTTACCATGACTTTTAGGGGTTTAACAGTGTTGGCTTCCGACTCTGCAAGCGCAATGATGTCACCCCCGTACGTCAGTATAATCTTTCCCTCGGTTGTTGATTTTGAAGGAGTAAAAGCGTTTCCGTGTATAACTTTTTGATATTCTGTTTCGACGAGTTCGTATTGAGGAAGGGGTAAAACTTTTGCAGGCGAAACAAGTTTATCGGGTGAGGCTTCTTCGATAGTTATTGCATTTGTAATTTCGAACGCACCCGCTCTTGTGCGCTTTAGGGCAGTTAAATATGCGCCGCAGCCCAATTTTTGCCCGATATCATAGGCTAAAGAGCGGATATAGGTTCCTTTTGAGCAATGAACTTCTATTTTTGCAACACTTGGAGCTGTAAATTCCAGTAATTTTATTGAATAAATTTCGACTCCCCTCGGCTGAATTTCGACGCTTTCGCCCTTGCGCGCCAACTCGTAAAGCTTTTTGCCGCCTATTTTTATGGCGCTATAAATCGGGGGAATTTGCTGAATTTTGCCAATAAAGCCCTCTATCACAGCTTCAAGTTCATCACGTGAAAAATTTGGCGCAGCGACAAATGTTTTTTCACCTTCATCATCATAAGTGGTTGAAATTTCACCGAATTTCAATTCAGCAACATATTTCTTATCATCCTCAAGAAATTCAATTAATCTGGCTGCATTTCCGACAGCAATCGGTAAAACCCCTGTAGCCAAAGGGTCAAGAGTACCGGAGTGGCCGATTTTTTTAATCCCTAAAATTTTTCGCAATTTAAAAATTACATCAAAAGAAGTGATGCCTTTTGGTTTGTTGATATTTAAGAACCCGAAGGGCGTTGGTATATTCGCCCCCACCGTTTGCTCCTGGGCGACTTTGTCGCACGTCGCTATCGCAGTGTCTTCGCTCTCGTCGGGCTGCTCGCCCGCCGCACCGCTTCGCACCGGCTTGCGCAATTTAAACCTCGCCGCGCGAAATTTTATCGATAAGCTTATGGATTCTATCCCCGCGCTCAAGCGACTCATCTTCAATAAAATTCAGTGTAGGTGTAACCCTTAAGCGTATACGTTTACCGACTTCATGGCGAATGTGTGGTGTTTGGGCTTCAAGCGCCGCAGCTACTTCTGCCTTTTTTTCCTTGTCGCCGTAAACACTAAAAAATACTTTTGCGTGGGAATTATCGTGCGAAACTTCAACATCTGTTATTGAAACAACACCCATAATTCGCGGGTCTCTGATTTCGCGAATTAGAATATCTGAAATTTCTTTCATTAGCGTCTTGCGTACGCGTTCATTTCTAAGGCTCACCGGGTCACTCCAAACTAAACTAATGAACTTCTCTCGACCTCTTTTGTGGTTGAGAGTTCAATAATATCGCCAACTTCAAGGTCATTAAATTTTGCAAACGACAATCCGCACTCAAAGCCCGAGGCAACTTCTTTAACGTCGTCCTTGAAGCGTTTGAGCTGGTTAAGTTCGCCGCGGAAAATTTCCTCGCCGTTTCTAATAACTACTGCGGTTTTATTGCGGACAATTTTGCCCTCAAGCACATAACAGCCTGCAATTTTGGCCGTCTTGCCGATTGTGAAAATCTGACGCACTTCAGCTTTTCCAAGCTCAACGTGTTTAATTTCAGGTTCAAGCAAGGAAAGCATAGTTTTTTCAACATCCTCAAGCACCTGATAAATAATATCGTATTTCCTGATTTGAACGCCTTCTTTTTCATTTGCAGCAAGCGCGTTTTGATCTTCTTTTACCGTGAAACCAAGAATAATCGCATTTCCTGCGGAAGCAAGCATGATGTCGGCTTCAGAAATATCACCCACGCCAACGTGCATAATTTTTGGAATAATTCTGGTCGACTTAACGTTTCTGATTGCTTGCGCAACAGCTTCAGCCGAACCATGGGTGTTAGCTTTGATAATTAAATTCAGATTTTTAATTTCTTCATTGCTTAAAGTTTCTTTGCTCACATGGCCCGAAGTGATTGATTCAAGGCGCGATGTGCGTTCTTTATCTTTGCGCTCTTGCACGATTTGCTTCATTAATTTATCGCTTTCAACAACTTCAAAGAAATCGCCCGCTTGTGGAACTTCGCTCAAGCCTAAAATTTCAACCGGTGTTGAAGGACCCGCTTTTTTAGTGCGCTCGCCGCTATCGTTTAAAAGCGCACGAACTTTACCGCCAACCGTGCCAACCACAATGCTGTCGCCGACTTTTAGAGTTCCGTTTTGAACAAGCATTGTTGCAACAGGGCCTTTGCCTTTGTCCAGGTTAGCTTCAATAATAACGCCTGTTGCGGGGCAATCTTTAACCGCTTTCAAATCGGCCATTTCTGCTACAAGCAAGATATACTCAAGAAGTTCGTCAATCCCTGTTTTTTGAAGTGCTGAAACCTTTACTACTATGGTTTCTCCGCCCCAATCTTCAGGGGTAAGCCCGTGTTCGGTTAATTGTTGCAAAACCCTGTCAGGGTTAGCGCCGGGTTTGTCCATTTTGTTAACAGCAACAATAATAGGCACTCCGGCAGATTTTGCATGGCTTATAGATTCAATTGTTTGAGGCATAACGCCGTCGTCTGCCGCTACAACAAGAATTGCAATGTCGGTTGATTGCGTACCGCGTGCGCGCATTTGAGTGAACGCTTCGTGACCCGGAGTATCAATAAATACGATCTTCTTATTATCCGCCCTAACAGTGTAGGCACCGATGCTTTGCGTAATTCCGCCGACCTCACCTGATACAATTTGGTGTTTTGCCGCGCGAATCGAATCTAAAAGTGTAGTTTTACCGTGGTCAACGTGACCCATAATTGTCACAACGGGCGCACGCCTCACAAGCGACTTTTTGTCAGCATTTATAAGGTGTTTGTTTATCTCTTCTTTTTGAGTCTCTTCTTCCATGAAGGCTTCGATGTCTTCTTCAAGAACCGAGAGTTCAAAGTGTTCCGCAATTTTTTTCGCGGTTTCCGTGTCAATCATAGAATTCACGGTCACCATAATTTTTTCCATCATCAGAAATCTTATAATTTCCGAAGGGGTTTTGCCGATTTTGTCGCTAAGTTCGTTAATTGTCATCGGCTTATTAATAATAACTTCTGTGATTTCAACCTTTTCGCCTTCAGATTGGGTACGTTTTTTATGTTTACCCTGAGTGGCTTTTTCAAGACTTATACGTTCTTGCTCTTCTTCTTTGCTGCGTTTGTCTTTACGACCTCTGCCGAGCGGGCCCCTGGGGCCCTTATTATACATATCTTGAGAAATAATATGCCTTTTAACAGTCGCAGGTTCTTCTGTTTTTGGTTTTCCATCTGCAGCCGGTTTTGCTGCAGGTTTTTCTTCAACTAAAGAACGTTTTTCAACGCGCGCCTGGAAGGGCCTTTGGGTAGATTCTTTAAAAGTTTCTTCTTTAGGCTCCTTCGGTGCTTGCCTTACAATTTCTAAACGTGACTTAGGCTTTTCAATTTCTTTTGGCGCTTCAACTTTGGGCTTAACTTCAGGTTTCGGCTGTTCAATTTTTTGCACCGTCGTTTGAGAGGTTTTAACTTCAACCTCAGGCTCGGGGGCTGTTTCAACTACCGGTTTTGCCTTTTTGACAATAAAAGCCTTAGGTTTTACCTTAGCTTCACCGCCCGATGCGTAAAGTTTTTTTATTTTGTCATACATTGCAGGCGAAACTTCTGAGCTGTGGCTCTTTAAATCACTGCCAAGCTCGGCCTTGACCTTATCAATCATATCTTTTGAAGCAATATTCAGCTCTTTTGCAAGTTCGTGTACTCTCATGCTTATACTATTTACCACAAACAGGCCGTTAAGTACAGGTTTTTTTCTTCGTGTTAAAATTTTCCTATGGACTTTTATCACTATACAGTTATGAAAAATGAAGCTGTCGGGGCGCTTGAGTGCGATAACAGTGACAAAATCTTTATCGATGCAACACTTGGAGGCGGAGGGCACTCGGAATTAATTGCGCAAAAAATTGCTCCAAAGGGTCGTTTAATCTGCTTTGATGTAGATGACGATGCGATTAAAGCGGCGCGCGTGCGTTTAGAACCTTATAAAAATGTTGAAATTATTAAAGATAGCTACACCAACATACCCGAACACCTTGAAAGTCTTGGGATTAAAGAAATTACGGGTGGAATTTTATTTGATTTAGGCGCTTCGTATCATCAATTAACCACGCAAGAGCGAGGTTTTAGCTTTTCAAAAGACGCTCCTTTGGATATGCGCTTTAACAAGGAGGGTGAAAAAACCGCAGCAGATATTGTAAACACTTACCGCGAAGAAGAATTAGTAAGAATTTTTAGCGAATACGGCGAAGAAAGGTTCTCAAAGCGTATAGCTAAAGCGATTGTGGCCAATAGGCCCATTCATACAACTTTACAATTGGCAGAACTTATAAAGAAATCCACTCCAAAAATTAATTCTAAAATCCATTGCGCCACAAGGGTTTTTCAAGCACTTCGCATTGAAGTAAATCAAGAATTGTTAAATTTTAAAAATACTTTAAATAAAGTGGTTACTTTATTGTCTGCTGGTGCTATAATCAGTGTCATAAGCTTCCACTCACTTGAAGACAGGCTGACAAAAGGCATTTTGAGGGATTTTTCAAAATCTTGCAGATGCAAAAAAACAGACGCAAGATGCATTTGCGAAGGTGCGGTCTTGGAGCTTATAACCAAAAAACCTATTGTCGCAAGCGAAGAGGAAATAAAAGTCAATCCGCCTTCAAGAAGCGCAAAGCTACGGATAGCGAAGAAAATATAATATGAATATAATTGATTTTAGTAAAAAAGATAACAGAGAGAAGGCGCTGCAGCACAGAAACGGCTTAAAAGCGGTTGTGCAAAAACCGCAAAATGTTCAACCTGTGACATCGCCGGTGGCAGAGCAAAACCCTAACGCGCCACACCAACCCCCTTCTTTTCAAAGAAGAGAGTTAAATGGGGCACAAAATCAAATCATAAGCGGTTATTTTGTTGAAGATAAGTCTTATAAAGAAATGAAAATTTCAAGCGTGAACACTTATCTCTGCTTATTTTTGGCCCTTTTGGTTTCAGTTTGCCTTGTGAGCTATTATTTCGTGACTTTGGGTGAAATACAGCTTAATAAAATTCAAAAAGAAACCCTTGCTTTGAATTACGATAACGAAGAAATGCAAAATAAACTCGATAATTTGCAGTCTTATTATAATGTTGATAAAACCGTTTCGAAAACAAATATTCTAGGTCGTGCCAAGCAGGTTGTGGAGTTTTCCGCAGCGAGCGTACCGGATGTGAACTATAAAAGAGAAAAAACAAGTCACACTCCGAGCTGGTCAATGGGCTATTAAAACTTTTGTCGGGGTTTGGTTTTGAGTAAAGAAGGTATTAGCAGCAAAGACACAACAAAAAACGCCTATAGAGTTTTTGACACAAGAATAGGCTGTCTTCAAAGTTTTTTTATTGCCTTTATTGTTGTTCTTGTAATCTATTTGTTTCTGATTCAAATTATTGACGTGCGCCATTACCGTGACAGGTCCAAAAAACAGCGCGCAGGCAAGGCTTTTGTTTTAAGAGGCGAAATTATCGACAGAAACAAGATGAAACTTGCTTCAGATAAAACCTCATTCGATGTTTACGCTCACAGAAAATATTTTGATCACCCCCCCAAAGAGCTTGCAGAAATTTTATCGCCTTATCTTGATATTCCCGCTTCCAAACTTACTACGCTTCTTTCGAATGAGGAAAATGATGTAATTTTGCTGAAAAAAGATGTTGAAAGAAAAGCGGTTGAAAAAATACTCTCAAAACACCTTCGTGAAATTTCTTGTGACGTCAAAAATAAGCGTATCTACCCCCAAGGGTCGCTTGCCGCACATGTTTTAGGGTACTACAATGCTGATGCTAATATCGCTGCCGGCATTGAGCAAATTGCAAAAGGTTACCTTGAATATACTGATAATAACCTTCGCTATGAAAAAACTCAAAAGGGCGATGTTATCTACACGCTGGCTACAAACCCGGAGGATCTTTCTGCCCCGATTAAAGGTTCAACGCTTCAGTTGACAATAGATAGCGCCATTCAACACATTAGCGAGAAAGCGCTTTATAAAATGATTCAAAAAACCAACGCACCCAGAGGCGCAGTTATTGTTATAGAGCCCTCAACCGGCGAAATTCTTGCCTTTGCTGTTTACCCTTACTATGACCCCAATAACTATGGAAAATATACTTACAATGAAATGAAAAACTGGGCGATAACAGATGTTTACCCGCCGGGTTCAACCTTTAAAATTTTTACGATAGCATCGGGCTTTATTAATAAAAAAATTAATAAATTTACAAAAGTTTTAGACACCGGCAAAATTAAAATCGGCTGGTGGGAAATTAAAAACTACGACTACAGTAAGTTCCCAAACCCGGGGCTTATAGATTTGGTCTATCTGTTCCTTCATTCAAGTAACGTTGGCAGCGTGAGGGTGGCAAACCTGATGACAAGTCAGGAATTTTATGATGCGCTTAATATGTTCAACTTTGGTGAAAAAACGGGAATCGACCTTCCCGGTGAATCTTCGGGACTTTTGCCCAAGGCAAAAGGTTGGGATAGCTCAACCCACGGTTCAATGGGTTATGGTTACGGGGCTTCCGTAACGGCAATCCAAATGGCTGCGGCGATTAGCGCTATTGCAAACAAGGGGGTTTGGATTACCCCGCACGTTATAAAATATAGCCCGGAAGAACTTGAGAGCAAGGTCGTCAAAAGGCGCGTTATGGAAGAGCAAGACGCTCTTGATTTGACAGATTTACTTGTGCAGGCGTTGGATAAGGGCAGTTCTGTTGTGAAAATGGATGACTTTTCAATTGCCGCAAAAACAGGTACATCAAGACGTCCGCTGGATAATGGCATAGGTTATTCAAACAAGCTCTACACTTCAATGATAGGTTTTTTACCTGCAAGCGATCCAAAAGTGGCAATTTATGTTGTAGTGGACAGCCCTTCAGGCTACGAGATTTGGGGCTCAACCGTTGCGGCACCTATCTTTAAAGAAGTTTCAACAGATATTGTAAAAATTTTAAATTTATACCCGGATAGATCTAAGGAAGGAAAAAATGGAATTAAGCAAGATAATTGAATGCATCAACCCCTCTAAAGTATTAAACCCGAAAGATGTTGATATTAAAGGGATTTCGTACAATTCGAAAACAATAAACAGTCACGAGATTTTTGTCTGTCTTAAGGGCGAACACGTTGATGGGCACGATTATGCGCAGGCGGCTTTCGAAAAAGGCGCAATTGCGATTATGTGTGAACATTCCCTAAATATTGAAATTCCTCAGCTGATTGTCGAATCTGCGCAAGAAAAAATTGCAGATTTAGCGGATTGTTTTTACCGTTCGCCTTCAAAAAGTCTTAATTTAATTGGTGTTACAGGCACAAACGGTAAAACTTCAGTAACACATTTGGTACAAAAAATTCTTGAACACAACCGCAAAAAATGCGCCATAATCGGAACTCTAGGGTACAAATTAACTTCAGCGGGAGATTATTTTGAAGCGAAGCACACAACTCCACAGGCCCCCGAATTGCAAGCCACACTTGATAAAATGCTCCAACTTGAAATCAGCAATGTTATTATGGAAGTTTCATCACACGCGCTTGATCAACACCGTGTCGGGAAGTGTGTTTTCAAAGGCGCTGTGCTTACAAACTTTACTCAAGACCACCTTGATTACCACATCACAATGGAAAATTATTTCCAAGCCAAGTTGAAACTTTTTAAAGGGTTGACCCCGGGCGCTTTTGCAATTGTAAATAGCGATGACCCTGTTGCGCTTAGAGTGCTTGAAGCTATCCCCGAGGGCGTCAAAACTCTTACCTATGGTATTAAAAAGGAAGCCGATGTTCACGCATCCGAAGTTGAATTTGGTGCAAACGGCGCGAAATTTAAATGCACCCATGATGGCAAAACTTTAGAGATACAGCTTTATTTGAACGGTTTATTTAGTGTCTATAATGCCCTTTGCGCGATTTCAACCTGTTTAATGTTAGGCGTAAGTCTTGAAACCTGCAAAGAGGCACTTGAAGAAACAAAAGGAGTTGCAGGCAGATTTGAGATAATTAGTGCAAACCCAATGGTTATAGTAGATTACGCCCACACACCAGACGGTTTGGACAATATTTTGCGAGCCGCTCGTGAATTAACGCCAAAAAGCGGTGAGTTAATTTGTCTGTTTGGCTGCGGTGGCGACAGGGACCCCACCAAGCGCCCAAAAATGGGAAAAATTGCCCAAGATTTAGCAGATAAAATTGTTATAACATCGGACAACCCGCGCAGCGAAGACCCGAAACAAATTGTGGCGGATATTCTTGCCGGGCTTAAAGAAATTAACCCTAAAACGGTTTTTGTGGAACTCGACAGGCGAAGCGCAATTGAACTTTTGAAAAAAATTAGCTGCGAAAATGATGTCATAATTGTTGCAGGTAAAGGCCACGAAGATTATCAAATTTTGTCGGATAGAACGATTCACTTTGATGATCGCGAAGAAGTTGCAAAAGTTTTCTTGCCTTAATAAAACTTCACAAACCTTTTAAAAACCTAAAGTTGCGCGCCAATCTTGCCGTAAATACCCTTAGTGGAATAACAACAAGGAAAATTCTATGGGTATGTCAGCAAGCCAAGCCAGGTTTTTGATGCTAACTGGGCAGAAAAATGATAACGAATATCAGGCGCAGCAAATCAGCCACGAAAGACTTATGCTTTCTCAGCAAACCGAGCAGGCTACAAAGGAATATAACGAAAAAATTGACAACAGGGTTCTGCTTTTCAATGTTCCAAATTTTAACGGAGGAGAGAGGGCCGAGATTCGTCTTACCTATGACAATATAACAAAAGAGGGCCCTGACGGCATGGGTTATCGCCTTGTTAGTGCCGCCGGCCATAAAATTTTAGCACCAAGCGTTGATGCACTCTCTGATAAAGACAAAGAACTGTATGCAAAAAGCCCGGAACTGTTTTGGATCGACCCTGATGTAGCAAACCCTGATTTGCTTGAGAAAAATCTTCGCGACGGCAACTACGTTATTCAAGTTCCAAAAAAAGACTCAAAAGAAGGTTCGACAACCACTGAGTGGGAAGATACCGCAATTGCCGGCATTCCTTTTATCAACGATACTTACAATAAAATGGACGATGCTCAGGCTGAAAATGCCTACGATATGATAAAAGAAAGAATTCAAAACCAAGATAAGAAGCTTGAATTGAAGCTAAAACAGCTTGATACTCAACATAAAGCTATTGAAACCGAGATGCAATCGGTTGAAAAGGTTATTCAAAAGAACGTCGAAACAACTTTTAAAACTTTTGGTTAATCGTACACGGAGGAGTTTAATATTGCGAAATAATTTTTTTGATAGCGTCAGCGCACAAATTATAAATTTCATCAAGCTGTGCTTTTTCGAAAGCGCCGTCTTCCGCGGTGGATTGAAACTCAATTATCTTCCCGCTGTTTGTCATAACGATATTACTATCGACTTGCGCTGAAAAATCCTCATCGTAGTTCAAATCAACCATGACTTCCCCGTTAACGATACCCGCACTTATAGCGCCAATGGGCTCTATGACAGGGTTTTGGACTAAGTCGCCGCTTGCAAGCAATTTTTTGATAAGATCGGTTAATGCAACATATCCGCCGCAAATTGAGGCTACGCGCGTTCCGCCGTCAGCCTGAATGACGTCTGCGTCTATTGTGATTGTTTTTTCTCCGAGTTTTTCAAGGTCAAGACAAGCACGAAGACTTCTTCCGATTAACCTTTGAATTTCTTGAGTTCTGCCCGATAATTTGGTGCGTTCTCTTTGGCAGCGCGTGTTTGTAGAACTTGGTAAAAGTGAATATTCCGCACTCAGCCAGCCGCCGGCTTCTTCTTTGCTCATCCAGCGCGGACGGGTGTTTTCCCAGCTTGCGGTAACAATAACTTTTGTGTCGCCAAATTCCACCAAAACGGAACCCGGTGCGTGTTTTGTAAAATCACGCGTGAATTTAATTTTTCTGGGCTCGTTATTTTTTCTGCCGTCTTTTCTCATTGCGCCCCTCTGCTTAGAAGTAAACCATATGTTATGCTATCAACAATCGCGCCGTAGCTTGCTTCAATGATGTTTTCGCTAACTCCCACGGTATCCCATTTATTAACCCCGTCGGTTGATTCGATGCTTACACGAACTTTTGCCGCCGTCCCTTGTTTTGAGTCTAAAATTCTTACCTTGAAGTCGTTTAACTTAAAGGTCGAAATTTGCGGATATTCACACACGAGGGATTTTTTAAGGGCTATATCAAGCGCGTTAACCGGCCCGTCACCTTCCGCTACAGTGTGAACAATCTCTTGCCCGATGCGAACTTTAACGCTTGCTTCTGTTACTGTAGTGTCGGCCATGTTCAACCTATGCGTGGTGTCGCCGATTACGCGGAAACCAAACACATCAAAGAATTCCGGTAATTTCTCCAGCGTTTTCATAGTTAAAATTTCAAAACTCGCGTCCGCACCCTCAAAGGCAAAGCCTTCCCACTCAAGATGCTTTATTCTTTCGATGATTTTTTTGATTTCATTTTCATCAATGCTTCCGACAAAACGCAAGTTTTCAAGCTTTTCTCTAATGCTTGCCGTGCCTGCTTGGTCTGAAATCAAGAAACGGCGCGTATTTCCAACAAGTTCCGGTTCGATGTGCTCGTAAGTTTGAGAGTTTTTGCGAACTCCTGAAGCATGGATACCCGCTTTATGAGCAAAAGCGCTTCTTCCAACAAAAGGCGCGTTTGATTTTAGCGATATATTTGAAATTTCAGCAATTTGCCTTGCAACTTCCGTTAGCTTTGTGATGTTTTCACCAATAACTTCATAGCCACGTTTAATTTGTAAGTTTGGAATTATCGAACACAGATTTGCATTGCCGCAACGCTCGCCATAGCCGTTTATTGTACCTTGCACTTGAATTGCTCCGGCGTCAACCGCCGCGATTGAATTTGCAACAGCTAAATCTGAATCGTTATGGCAATGGATACCAACAATAACATCTCCAAGCGCTTCTTTTACCGTTTGTGTAATTTTATAAACTTCACCATGGGTGCTTCCACCGTTTGTGTCGCAAAGAATAATTCTTGTTGCGCCCGCGTCTTTAGCCGCACGGACGGCCGCAATAGCATAATCAGGGTTTGCTTTATAACCGTCAAAAAAGTGTTCGGCGTCAAAGAAAACCTCACGGCCTTTTGAAATTAGATATTTAACTGAGCCTGAAATCATATTTAGGTTTTCTTCAAGTGTTGTGTTTAGCGCATGCTCCACTTGAAAATCCCAACTTTTGCCGAAAATTGTGACAATTTCAGCTTCTGAGTCTAAAAGAAGGTTTAGGACTTTGTCGTCTTCTTCGCAGACTCCGACTTTGCGAGTTGAGCCAAACGCAGTAATTTTAGCGTTTTTAAGTTTTAAACCGCGTGCTTCTTTAAAAATCTCGTTATCAACAGGGTTTGCGCCCGGCCAGCCAAGCTCGATAAAATCCATGCCCAAACTATCCAGCTTTTTGACGATTTTCAATTTGTCGCTGACTGAATAATTAATCCCTTCGCTTTGTGCGCCGTCACGCAAAGTTGTGTCGTAGATTTCGAGTTTTGTCATCTTGCCTCGGGTTAATTTTTAGATCTGTCGATAATTTTGTTATCTTTAATCCAGCTGAACATTGAACGCAATTTTGAACCGACTTTTTCAATTAGGTGTTCTTCGCCGGCTTTGCGCATTTTGTTCATATTTGGTGCGCCATTTGCCATTTCATTTAAGAATTCGTTTGCAAATGTGCCGTCTTGAATTTCGGTTAAAACCTTTTTCATCTCAGCCTTAACTGCCGGAGTGATTAATCTCGGGCCTCTTGTTAAATCGCCGTATTCTGCTGTGTTTGAAATTGAATAGCGCATATCTGCCATGCCGCCTTCATACATTAAATCTACAATCAGTTTAAGTTCGTGCAAGCACTCAAAGTAAGCCATATATGGCGAATAACCCGCTTCAACAAGCGTTTCAAAACCCGCTTGAACAAGTGCTGTGCAACCGCCGCAAAGAACTGCTTGTTCGCCAAAAAGGTCAGTCTCGGTTTCTTCGCGGAAAGTTGTTTCGATAACCCCGGCTCTACCGCCGCCCACTGCGCTTGCGTAAGCTAAAGCAACTTCTTTAGCATCGCCCGAAGGGTTTTTTTCAACCGCTATAAGGCATGGAACCCCTTTATTTTTTTGGTATTCACTTCTAACGGTGTGACCGGGGCCTTTTGGGGCAACCATAATTACGTTAACGCCTTCAGGCGCAACGATTTTGCCAAAGTGGATATTAAAACCATGCGAGAACATTAAATATTTGCCCGCACTCAAGTTTGGCTTAATGCTTGTCTCATAAACTTTTGCCTGAATTTCATCAGGGATAAGGATTTGAATAACATCAGCCCAAGCAACGGCATCTTCAATGCTTAAAACTCTTAAGCCTTCAGCCTCAGCCTTTTTTGCGCTTTCACCACCGAGCCTTGCGCCGATTACAACGTTAACGCCTGAATCTTTCAAGTTGTTAGATTGGCCATAACCTTGTGAACCGTAGCCTATTACCGCAACTTTTTTATCCAAAATTTTATTTTTGTCGATATCTTTGTCCAAATAGATCTTTAATTCTTCCATTACTTTCTCCTTGTTGTTGTGTAAGCTTCTTTACCGAATTTTAACACAAAAATAACCATAGGCAATTTTTTCGCTCCAAAAAACTTTATTAATAAAGAAGTGTAGGGCGGAGTTTATGTATGGCGATTTTTAAATTTTTCCAGAAATTAACCAAAGACCTTTCTTTGTTTGAAGTAAAGGTTAAAGATAGTTCGTATGGCTTGTCTCGTAATGAATTAAGTAATATTTTGCGCCATGCAAGAAGTGAAAATGTAAAATTTCTGGGAAAACTTGTGGATATTCACTGCCTTAGCGCGGTTGAAATTGGTTTCTTGCTTGCTAAAATCGAACTGGACAATGAAAAAATTGAAACAATCAAAAAAGCGGCAGAAACTTATAACGAAAAAGATTTTGTGCAGCACGGGCAAACTTTTACAGATTTTATGTTCAGAGTTTGTGTGAACCTCGACATGTTGAATTGTTCAAATATTGAAATGTTCAAAGAATTAACTAATTGCAAAAACGAAATATATGATTTTGCCAATGCGGTTAAAGCTCCCCTCAAGTCTCGTCAAAGAAAACGAGATAAATCTGCTTACGCTTTCGAACGTGTTTATATCGAAAAGTAAATTTTATTCGTTGTTGAAATTTAAAGCCATCGTTTTTGAACGGTGGCTTTTTTGATTGTCTTTATTGAAAATAAACCGCTTTGTTAAGTTATGTAAACAGTTTTAAGTTTTTTTGGCAATTATTTTTTTACGTATTTTTTGTATAGTTGTCAAAGTGAAGAAAAGTTTCAAGATAGTGTGTAAAAAGTAACCAGAAGGAGAAGGATAATGACTCAAGTAGATACAGTTCAAGGCAACAACACAACTCGCGCAATAATTCCTGCAGCCGTAACAACCGCCGCAGCGGGTGCCGGTGCAGGCATAATTAAATATGCTACGAGTGGTCCTGTAAAAAAAGAGGCCGGAAAGGATACATTTGAAGCATCTCAAAGATTAATTAACCACGTGAGCAAGCAGATAGATGCAGCTAAACCGGTGAAAGATGCTGCAGGGGAATTAATAAAAGGTTTCAGCGATGAAGCTGCTGCCCGTAACTTACTTGGACAGTTGGGTGTAGAAGGCGCCGCTGAAATGACTTTGGATGCCGCCAAAGCTTTAAAGCCGGAAGCCATTGTAGATGCTGCACAGAAACAAGTTGCTGCATGTGATAACGCATTAAAAGCAATCGGAGCAAAAGATTTTGACGCAAAAGGACTTGCTGAAGCAGTTAAAGGTATCGGCATTAGTGAAGAAACAGTGAAAGGTTTTGGCGAAGGCGCAGAAGCCGTAGCTGCTGCCACTAAACATGTTCAAGATATGAAAGATGCAGTTCCGCTAAAAGATAAAATAGACGGAGCAAAAGATACGTTAAAAAACACAACAGACAGCCTTATTGACAAAGCAAGCGGTAAATTCATAGAAGTTAAAGATGGCATGAAGGAAGAAACAAAGAAATTAATACAAACCTTCAAACAAAACAGAGTAAAAGGCGCTTTAATCTTGGGAGCTATCGCAGCCGCAGCAACTGCAGCAGTTTTCGGTGTGGTGACTATGCTTAAAAAACCAAAAGAAGGCAAAGAAGAAAAAGTAGAAGAAAAAGCAGCTGCTTAGATTAAACTAAATAAATCTTAAAAACGCCGTTACTCAAAGTAACGGCGTTTTTGTTTGTAAACATTTATTAACAACTTATTTCATAAAGGCAATTTTTTGTGAATGAAATACTTTATATATGTAAGAGATATACGGAAGATATTTAAGAGAAATTTTTAAAAAAGATATATTAACCACACTAACCACACACTAACCTTCACTTCACACGAGAGATTACTGAAAAGTATTCGAGGGCATTTGTTTCAAATGCTCTTTTTTTTGCGCCTGTGGCAGTGTGTGAAGACAAGACTCGCGATGAGCGAGGATTGACGTAACCGTTCTATGGCGACGTGCGACAAAGTCGCTCAGGAGCTATGCTTTTTGTATATAATTCCGAGTGCGAACTTCTCTTCAATAGCCCGCCTGAAAGCCTCAACTCTGTCTGACGGGTCGTAATTCTCTTCCAAATAATAACTGTTTTCTTTAAACCACTGATATGTATTTACACTGTTAAACGAAACGCAAGGCTGCAAAATATCAACAAGCGCAAAGCCCTCGTGGCGAATAGCCTGGAGCATAATTTTCTTTGTTTTCTCGATGTCCGCTGCAAGCGCGCGTGCTGCAAAACTAATGTTTTGAGAAATTGCCGTGGCAATTGGGTTAAATGGTTCATTAACACTGCCTTTTGGCTGTGTTTTAGTTATAAAACCGCGCTGCGCAGTGGGTGATGCCTGCCCTTTTGTGAGGCCATATACCATATTATTCGACACAAAAACATTGATGTTTTGATTGGCGCGAATGCCCGCAATAAAATGGTTTCCGCCTTCACCATAAATGTCGCCGTCGCCGCTTGTTATAATAATTTTAAGTGCGGGGTTTGCGAGCGCAATTCCTCGCGCAGCGGGGATTGCACGACCGTGAAGCCCGTTAAAGTAGTTTGCCTTAACATATTGCGGCATTTTCGCTGCCTGCCCGATACCTGAAACAAGCACAACTTCTTGATTACTAAAACCCGTTTCATCAAGCGCGGCAAGCAGTGCTTTATGAATAGCGAAATTCCCGCACCCGGGGCACCAGCCATTATTTTGATTATCGCTTTCAAAATTCATTCAGCCACTCCCTAATTTCTTCCAGTGCAAAGGGTTCACCGCTATATTTTAAAAGCTTCTTATGGGCCTGCAAGCCAAGCAAAGCGGCGAGCTGGCCTGTTGCGTTTTGCTCTATGACGCTTACTGTCTTGGCATTTTTAATGTATTCAAAAACGCGTCCTTGAATAGGGTAGAGTTGTTTTATGTGAAGGTGCGCAAAATCTGTGCGGTCTTTAATGGCGGCTTGAATAACGTGGTAATTCCCACCCCAGGAAATTGCCAAATTCCCGCTTTCCGGGCCGCTAAAATCAAACCCCGCCGGGTCATTGTCTAATTCTTGTTTTATTAAATCAAGTTTTGCCATGCGCTTATCTGTCATTTTTTTGCGCATTTCTAAATCTTCTGTTATACGCCCATATTCATCATGTTCGTCGCTATCTACACACACAACTCCTTTGCCGAAGTTTGGAATCGCGCGCGGTGAAATAACACCGCAATTGAGACAGTAACGTTTATAATCGTCGGCCGATTCTACAATGTGGCTAAGCGCTTCAAAATCATCAAAAGGTTGTGCCTCGAATTCCGATTCTAAAAAACTTTGTTGGGTTAAAATGAAAACGGGTACTTGAAATTTGTCTGCTAAATTAAATGCTTTTGCGGCAATTTCATAAGAATTTTTAATAGTCGAAGGTGATAGAATTATCCTCGGAAATTCGCCATGACCTGCATATAACGCAAGGTTTAGGTCTTCTTGAGCGTCGCGGGTGGGCAGCCCTGTTGCGGGTCCCGGGCGCTGCGCTAAATGAATTACAACAGGAGTTTCGCTTATCCCCGCAAGGCTTACACCTTCGCACATTAGTGCAAATCCGCCGCCCGAGGTTGATACCATAGCCCGTGCACCCGCGTAAGACGCCCCAATTGCCATATTTATCGCACAAATTTCATCTTCAACTTGTTCAGCAATTACCCCTTCTTGCCCGCACATAAAGGTCGAAAGTGCTGTGGAAGGTGACATTGGGTAAAACGAGATAAAATTGCATCCACCCTTTAAACACCCGAGAGCCACAGCATCGTTGCATGAAATTAGTTGCCCTGGAACATTTCCTGTTGCCGCTTCTACAGTTTCAACTTCAAAAGCCAAGCCCTCTTTTAATTGTTCGAGGTTGTTTTTGAAGTTTAAAATCTCACCGATTAACTCCTTGGCCCGCTCAAACTCAACTTTGAACATTCCAAGCACCACACCGATTGCCCAAAAATTACCCGCACCCTGCGGAAGCTCAATAATACGCGTTTCCTTGCTAACCCTTGCCTTTAAATGTTCTATGGCGCATTTATCTATACAAATTAAAACATCGATTCTTTTTTCAAAATAAGGAGCAAAATTCTCGCTAACCTTTAGAAGGCTTGAGTTGCAACCTCCTTTGATGCGTGACATATATTCAGGAAGAAAAAATGTATGGTAACCAAGATTGTGTAAAATCTTAGCTGTGATTTTACCCGCGGTTTCGATTCCTTCACCCGCCGCCCCTGCAAATACGATGTTTTTGACAATATTCATAGGATTATTTAAGCTTAATCTAATTTTCTTTTAAACATCCAACCGGCTAAATATAAGGTTACAAATGCGATAATTGTCATTGGAATAAGGTTTTCCAATATTTCGCCCCCCGTCATTCCTTTTAAAATAAGCCCGCGCGCGGTTGCAAAATGGAATCTGAGCGGATTGGCGTATGTAAGATATTGTAAGAAGACGGGCATATCTCGCACAGGAGAAACAAACCCGGAAAGAAGTATTGCAGGTGTTTGGAAGGTGAAAACGCCCAAAATTGCCTGCTGCTGCGTTTTGCAGACAGATGAAATAAAAAGCCCAACACCGGTAACGGCAAAAAGCGCAATAAATATTGATAAAAAAAACAGAAGCGGATTGCCTACAAACGGAAGTTTAAAGAAAATCATTGAAACTACAAGCATAAAACAAGTGAGTGAAAGCGCTATTACCATTGGTGGAACGGTTTTACCGATAAGAATTTGATTACTCGAGAGTGGTGAAACCAAAAGCTGGTCAAAGGTTCCTATTTCACGCTCACGTGCTATGGAAAGTGCCGTTAAAAGCAACGTTACAATAACCGAGAGCATTGAAATTAAAAATGAAAGCGTGAACCACAGATAAAGCAAGTTCGGGTTAAACCAGTTTCGGTTATGAATGTCGACCACAGCACCGCCCCCGGGGAAGTTTTCCGCTTCAAAATTGGAGATAATTTGAGTCGCGTAATTGCCTCCGATAGCGGCCGAGTTTGTTTGCCGGCCGTCAACAATAATCTGTAAATGTGTTGGCCTTCCTGCTTTTAAGTTCCTTGAAAAATCAGAATTAATTTCAAGACCCATTTGCACCCGGCCAAGATCAATAATATTTTGCAAGTCTGTGTCGTTTTGCGCGTAAATAATCTTTCTAAACCAGCGCGAATGCTCAAAAGCTGAAACAAGTTCGCGAGATTCTTTCGTGTTGGCTCTATCAAGCACAACCATATCCAAGTTTTTAACTTCCATGGTCATTGTGTGTGCAAAAACAAGCAATTGCAAAAGCGGCGGCATAAAAATAATCACTCTGCTTTTGGGGTCGCGCCAAATCAGTAAAAATTCTTTTTTGATGTGCGCAATCAATGGGGAATGGCGCTCGGCAAATTCATCTATGAATTTTTTTATAAATTCTTTAATCACTCGAGCCTCATTTGCGTTCTTCTATAAACCGCTATAAATAAGATTGCTGTTAAAAGAAGTAAATATGCGGAATTTATAAACACAATAGGCCAAATTGTGCCCGCCATAAATTCACTCTGTATAAAAGTTACAAAATATCTTGCCGGAATGACTTTTGTGGCCGCTTGCATAATCCAGGGCATTGAATTTATAGGATACGTTAGGCCCGAGAGCATAAAAACCGGCAAAAACCCTATGGCAAGTGCCATTTGACTTGCAAGAAATTGGTCTTTAAAATTTGTTGAAATTAAAAGCCCGAAACCAAGCGTTGTAAGTAAAAAAAGCCCGCTTACGCTGAAAAGAACCAAATAGTGTCCGTAAAAAGGAATTTTAAAAATTGCCACACACATAAAAACACTAAATGACATAGAAGCCATACCGAGAACAAAATACGGAATATATTTACTCATAATTATGTCGATTTTTCTTACCCGAACAGACAAAAGAGTTTCCATTGTGCCTCGCTCCCACTCGCGCGCAATCACAAGAGCGGTCAAAATCATCCCGATTAGAGTCATTGTAATTGCAAGCGACCCGGGCAAAATAAAGTAATGGCTGTCAATTTCCTGGTTATACCAATATCTGATTTCAGGCAGCAGAAGTGTTTTTTTGGCAAGGTGGGAAAATTCACTTTGCGGGACCCAATTTTTTACAATAGATTGAGGGTAAGAAGTTACATAGTTTGCAATGTTAACGTCAGTACCATCTGTTGCAAGCTGCAAATCTGCGCTTTGTCCCTTGGCAAGTCTTTGCGAAAAATCGTTTGGAATAACCACAAAGCCGTTAATTTTGCCGCTTGTTAAATCCTTGTTCATCTGTTCCCTGTTGCTGTAATGGGTAGTGTTTATATATTTATTTTTATTGAAACTATCAACCAGTGTAAGGGTTTGCGGGCTGGGGTCTTCGTTTTTGATGCCCAGTGTAATATTAACGGTGTCAAGATTAATGCCGTACATATAAATTAAAAGCAGCATAAGTGGAAGTAAAAACGCGATTATAATTGAGCTTGAGTCGCGGGTCATCTGTAGAAATTCTTTTTTTATTAATGCGCGGACTACTTTCAGGCAGCACCTCCAAGTTCTTTTTCCGCGCTTCTTTCTATAAGTGTTGCAAAAGCTTCTTCCATTGTTTTGGCGTCTGCGGAAGCCTTGAGTTCAGTTGGTGTACCCATTGCAATTGTTTCACCGTCATAAAAAAGGCTGATTTTGTCGCAATATTCAGCTTCATCCATAAAATGGGTGGTAATCATTATTGTAACGCCCTTTGCGGCAAGTGCGCGAATGTGAGTCCAGAACCATTGGCGTGTTATAGGGTCAACGCCTGAGGTCGGTTCATCTAGAAATAAAATTGCAGGCTCGTGCACAATTGAACAAGCCAAAGAAAGCCTTTGTTTGTAGCCCAAAGGCAAGTCTTCGGAGTTGTGGTCTAAATATTTCTTAAGGCTGAAAATTGAAATCATTTGTTCGATTTTTTCATTTTTTTTCTCGCCTTTAAGGCCATAAACACCCGCGAAAAATTTGAGGTTTTGTTCAACACTAAGTTTGCCGTAGAGCGAGAATTTTTGCGCCATATACCCCAAAAAAGAGCGTGCGCGAGTGGGGTCTTGAACAACATCAACCCCCATAATTATGGCTGTTCCTTGTGTCGGGCTGCTAAGACCGCAGAGCATTTTAAAAGAAGTTGTTTTTCCTGCACCGTTCGGGCCTAAAAAACCGAAAATCTCACCTTTCTTAATTTGAAATGAATTATTTTTAACGGCGTAAAAATCACCGTATCTTTTAAACAAAGCGCGCGCTTCAATAGTATATTCAAGTTCATGGTTATTAAATTCAATGGTGTCTGCGATTTGTGAGCGTTCTTGTCTGTAACCTCCCATAAATTCAATTATTTTCTTCTCAAACTCAGCTGTAGTGGGACTTAGATCGCTTGGTTTGCCTTCATAAATTATTTTTCCCTCGTTTAAAACAACGGCTCTATCAAAGTTATAGGCTTCATCTAAATAAGCTGTTGACCATATTATTGTGGTGTTGTTGCCGGCGAGCGCTTTAACCATTTTCATTAATTCGCGCCTTGAAATCGGGTCAACACCAACGGAAGGTTCATCTAGCACCAAAAGTTCAGGATTACCGAGAAGTGTACAGGCAAGACCGAGCTTTTGTTTCATCCCGCCGGAAAGTTTACCCGCAAGGCGGTCTTGGAACTTTTCGAGTTTTGTAAATTCAAGCATTCTGTCAAAATCATGTTCAACACCGCGCAAATCTGCCCAGAGCCTTAAATTTTCAATGACGCTTAAATCCTCGTACAAGCCGAATTTTTGGGGCATATAGCCGACAAGTTCATGGATTTTTTTCTGTTGGTTTTTGGGGTTTAGCCCCAGCACGGAAATTTTACCCTCATCAGCCACTATAAGCCCGACAATCAAGCGAAGAAGGGTTGTTTTGCCGGAACCGTCTGCGCCAACCATTCCAATAATTTCGCCCTTCTCAACGCTTAAATTCAGCCCGTCCAAAGCCTTTTCTCCTTCAAAGCTTTTTGTGAGGTTTTGTATTTCAACTATGTTCATTTTGCTTTATATCAACCTTAACTGTGACAGGCATTCCCTGCCTTAAAAATCCGTCCACTTCTTCGTCTTTAACATAAACTCTTACGCGGTAAACCAAATCCGTTCTGATGCTGGTTGTTTGAACAGTTTTGGGGGTGAATTCTGCAACCGGTGAAATATAACCCACATAGCCGTGATACTCACGTTTTTTGCCGGTTTGCGGATTAACAGTGTCTGTAAAAACTCTTGCAGCTGCACCATATTCAAGATTTCCGAGTTGGGTTTCGGGAATGTAGGCTCTAATCCATACCGGTTTAATTTTAGCCATTACATAAACGGGTTGCGTAGGTGAAACGCTTGCGCCGGGCTCCTGAACACGGGTTGTTATTATCCCTTCTTCAGGCGCTATAATCTTTGCGTCGTGAAAATTTTTCTCTGCCTGTTCCATATCGGCAATGGCTGATCTTAGCGCTGCTGCTGTTGATTTTGCGGAATTTGAAAGAGTATCACACTCTTGTTTTGAAACCGTATTATCGCCGCAAAGAGGTGCGTTACGCTGCCATTTAGCTGCTGCATCCGTACTTTGAGCGCGCGCCTGAGCAACCATTGCTACGCTTTTTTCATACGCAGCGCGGTAATTTCTGTCATCAAGCATGGCAACAACGCTGCCGGCTTTGACTAAATCACCCTCTTCAAAAAACATTTTTTCCAAAATGCCCTCAACCCTAAAACCAAGGTCTACCGTACGAATTTCGATATTGCCGTAAAGTGTTGCTTCGGTTTCATGGTGCCTTGCTTTCAAAATAAGCCATATAAGTGCTGATATAATTACGATTGCAAGCACTATTACTATTATAAAAACTCTGCTTTGTTTTGTTAGTTTCATCATTAAAGTTTTCCCCCGACCGCCTTATAAAGCGTGAAATTGTCAACAATTTGATTGGTTTTTTGAGTTACGTGGTTTTGTTCGGACTCAAGTTTTGTCATTTTTTGTTCAAGATAGTCAGTGTTAGAAATTGTTCCCCTGGTGAGCTTTTTAGAGTCCCTTCCGAGGGTATTTTCCTGATAGCTTAGTTCTTTAAAGCTTTCTGACTCGATTTTTTCATCAAACTTAATCTGGCAAAGAGCGTCGTTTACATCTTTTAGCGCCTGAAGTTCAATTTGCTTATATTGTTCAAAAAGCTCCATATATTTTGCTTTTTTCATTCTTAAATTAGCAATTTTTTGTCCGCCTCTGAAAATGTCTTGTGTTGCTCCGGCTAAAATTGCCGCTACTGTTGAATCCCAGCTGAAAAAATTACCCGGACCAACAGTTGTGAATGTATAGTTTCCAAGAATGCTGAATCTTGGAAAAAGCTCTTTTCTGGCAACAGTTACGTCAATTTTTGAACTCTCAAGCTGCCTTTCGACTGAAAGCACGTCGGGGCGCGAAAAAATTACATCAGAAGGAATTTCATCAG
>JAVBQM010000102.1:0-8067 GCA_031549065.1 Candidatus Gastranaerophilales bacterium
CCACTTTGCTTTTTAAGCACCTTAACTTAAATAAAATTTCGGCTAAAGATGTTAATGTTTTGCTTGTTTTTGATAAAGACAAAAAATATACTATAATGGATTATTTTATCGAACAGCCCGCATCCGAAACCCAAGAGCCACCCCAAGAATTGCCGGTTGCAATTCGTAATATTAACGTAATTGCAGACAATATAAATTTTACCCTTGAAGACAAGGTCATTAATAAAGATTTTAAACTTCACGCACGCGACACACGTTTAAACATGGCGTCTTTAGAAGGACCTGTAAAATTTAAAACCGTTGGGGATTTAAGTTTGGCAGATGATAGCAAAAAATTTGTTGATTTTGATATTAATTTATATGCAAAACTTCCCAAAATGACGACTACGCAGCCGCAAGAGCCGATTAAAATTGAACCTTTTAACCCGTTTGCGAGCCTGGACCAGTTTAACTTTAAATCAAAAATTGCTGCAGATTTAAAACTTAATGATCTCGAGAATTTTAACGCCAGAGGCTATGTTAAGGTGAGTGAAACTTCGCTTAAAGTAGATTCGCTTCAATTGCCTGAAAGTTTCTTAAACGCTGATTTTGCAGGCAATGAAGTTAAGGTTGATACAAACCTTTATCTAACTCAAAATGAGTTTTTGAATTCAAAAAGCACAATTCAATTGGGCAAAAACCCTAAAATTGATTTGAGCGCAAAGACTGAAAAACTTTCTTTAAATAACATTTTTAATCTGGCCGGCGCACTTTGCGAAATTTTAAATGTATCTGACGATTTTAAAGATATGGTTGCAACAGGCGTTATCACGGCGGATTTCGATGTTAAAAGTGATATGAAAAAAATCAAATCCCAAGGAAATCTAGCACTTAAAAACGGTTCAATCGCTTATCCTAAAATGGGCATTAACTTAACTCAAATCGGCTCTTTACTTGACTTTGAAGACAATAAAATTGAAATTAAAAATACATCTGCCAACCTTAACGGTTCAAAATTCAGCGTGGACGGCGAAATTTTAAGTAATGCAGATTTGAAAATTGACGTGCATTCTGATCCGCTTCCAATCGCACAAATTATTAAACTTGGCGAGAGTCTAAAAGTAATCAGGGCAAAAGATTTGGCTGATTTTGCCTTCAATGGCGGGCTTTTGACAATCTCTGCCAATGTAGGCGGCAATTTGAATAATCCTTTGCCGCGCGCGGATGTTTTAATCAGCAATCTTGCAATGAAAATTAAAAGCGCTAATTTGCCGCTCAACATATCTAAAATTAACGTTAAAATGGTCCCAAATAAAAAAGATTTTGATATGAACATTGATGTAACAGGTGTTTCGGGTACAATTCCTGACCCGAGAATGGCAATTGCAATTCAAAATATGAAAATCACAGGCGATTCAAAAGACCTTACTTTAGCGCCGTTTAACGCTGTTTTAGAAGGTACAAATGCCGAAGTTAAGGGCACAATAGGAAATTATGCCATTAACCCTAAACTTGATTTTAGTGCAAAAGGCGCTGTTGCTCCTTCTACTATTTTGACTTTTGTGCCGAAATCATCGCGCTCGCTTGTGAAGTCTCAAGGCCAAATGCCATTTAATGGCACTTTAACGGGCTTTTTGAATGATATGAGTATCATAGGTTCTGTTGAATCGAACCCGTCGAATTATGTGAGCGTGGTGGATGTTGAAAGTCTCAGAGGTCAAACAAACAAAATGGCGGTGGACATTTCACTTAAAGGAAAGGCCTTGGAGAATTTAGTTATAAACAACATTTCTGTTCCAAAAGCGGGCAGCATTAAAGGTACGATTGTAAATTACGCTACAAAAGTGCCTACTTTGTCAGGCTTGAACGTAAGTGTTCCACAAAAATTAAATATAACAGCACCTGCATTTGATAATGCTAAACTTGGCTTAACAACGAACCTGAACATTTCAGGAAGCGCCTTAAACCCTTCTATTGTGGGTAATTGTGCAATTTCAAACCTTGTTTACCCACCGTTTAAATTGAACGCACAAAATATGAACATTAATTTCCAGAAATCTACAATCGCGGCAAATGCTTCAGGTTTAAACATAGGTAAATCGGACTTTTCCGGTGACCTTACAATGTCATCGAATTTTGCCAAAACAATCACAATCAGCGATATAAAATTTAATTCAAGACTTCTTGATTCAGATGAATTGTTGAAAATTTTAAACTCTATGCCTAACACCCAAACCACTGCGGGCCCTAGCGCCGACCTTGTAATTAAATCAGGGCACGGGAATATTTCCAGGCTAACGTCAGGCACAGCGGTTATTGAAAACATCGCCTTTGATTTTTCAATGGCAAAAAATATTTTCAAAATGGTAAACCTTACAGCGACAGCATATGAAGGTACGGCAGCAGGCACAGTGGATTATAACATTGCGACACTTAAGGCTGACGTTGATATGACAGGCAAAGGCATAAACATGAAAAGTGCCGGAAAAGCCTTTACGGGTGTGGCTATGCCGTTGTCGGGTAAATTGAACGGTCTTGTAAAAGTAAGCACAACAGGCGCAACCTATGAACAACAAATGCGTACGCTTACAGGCATGGCAAAGTTTGATGTGTCTAATGGTGAAATGAAAAACTTTATTCGTTTTGAAAATTTCTTATATGCGGGTAACATTTTGTCGCAAAATTTCTTAGGGTTTAACCTTAATAAGGTTGTTTCGGCTGTTAACAGAATTGATACAGGCGCCTTTAAAACTCTTGATGGCACCATTTCCTTTGCGGGTGGTTGGGCCAATATTCAAGAATTTAAATCTTCGGGCCCGAATATGAGCCTTTTTGCAAATGGCAAATATAATTTGTTGACAAATGTTGTCGATATGAAAGTTTTAGGCAGAATTTCGCCGCAAGTGGCCGGGGTTTTGGGCCCCGTAGGCGATTTCTCGGTTAACAGTTTGGTCAGTAAACTTCCCACAAAAGGACAAGAAATTTTTAACATTGTGAAATCTGTTGCACCTCAAAACCCGCTTATGATGCAAGTCAGCCCGAGTGATATCACAAAAATACCGGCTCTTTCAACAACTTCAAGCGGTACCGATAAAGAATTTCAAGTTGTGCTAAATGGCGCTGCTGACAGCACAAAAAGCGTGAAATCTTTTAAATGGATAACTGATCAAGCCCCTGCAACGCCTACAGCAACCCCTGAAGCTCCTGCGGCCAGTGGCACTACATCTCCAACAACACCTACTGTTGCACCTTCTGCAACTCCCGGCGCTGAAACTCCAACAGCTCCGGCTCAAAAGCCATCGCCAATAGATTTAATTCCGCAAACAAAAAACCCTACGGTTAATAAAATAATCGATGTGGGCAAGGCATTGAATCAATTAAAAAATAGCAGCCCTTCCAGCCCATAGGTTTTGAAAAAAATATTTGACGCGAGTGTTTGTTCTTGTTATCTTAAAGATGTTCGGGGTTTTCTCGAACATCTTGATAACCAAGCGAAGTTATTGAAAATTAAATAAAAACAACATTTGCGTCTGTAGCTCAGCCGGTAGAGCACTCCCCTTTTAAGGGATAGGTCGCGCGTTCGAATCGCGCCAGACGTAATTTTTATTTTTTATATTTCTTACGAACAAGTGTTTTATTTCCCTAAAGCCAATTGTCTTGAAAAAATTATTTTTTAATAAAGAAACAACAAATCTTTTTTCTTTTGGTTCAAAATATTTAAATGTGAAATTCGCGTCATCTTTTATTTCACCAAATAATTCACGTAGTTTTGAGAAGTATTCTCTTTTGTATTCCCAATCGATTGTGCTGTAAAATCCCTTGTTGGCTGTGTGTGCATGATGATAAAATTCTTCTTTTAGTTGTTCCCAAAACCCATATTCTTTTATTATTCTTTTGCACTCCATACATTGTTCAACCATCACCATAGTTTTTTTGCCGCCGCTTGTGGTTGAAGAACTTTGGTTTGGTTCAACTCTCCAATTATATAAATACTCGTGTATAACGGCAATTTTTTTTGCCTTGCATGTAGTCTCAACCATAAATGGAAAATCTTGATATGATGCACCTTTTGTAGTGTTTACTTTTATGTTTTTGAGAAGTTCTTTTGTGTAAATATTTGACCAAATTGAAGCATGGAAGTTAATTATTTGTGGATATTCAAGAACACTAAAAGATTTTTCTTCAGGGAATCTTTCTATATTTTGCTGTTTGTGAATCCAAGGTTTTTTGATTTTTGAAGGTTTTCTATATTGGTTGTATCTGTTGAATCCACACTTACAAATATCGGCGTCAAATTTCTTAGCCTGTTCATAAAGCTTTTCATACATTGTTGGGTCAATAAAATCATCTGTTTCAACAATGCCTATATATTCACCGGTTGCAGCTTCAATTCCTGCGTTCACTGCTTTGCCGTAACCTCCGTTTTCTTGGTGGATTGCCTTTATGCGCGGGTCTTTTATGGCATATTCGTCAATAATTTTTCCGCAATTATCGGGAGATCCGTCGTCAACACAAATTATTTCTATATCCTTCAAGGTTTGATTAATGACACTATCCAAACATTGTTCGAGATATTGCTCAACATTATATGTGGGCATAATAATCGATACTTTTGGCAATTTTAACCCCGCCTTATCCCATTTTTAAAATTTGCTTACCAAGCACACTTATGCTGACCCTTGAAGAATTTATTTTAATTGAGATTAATTTTCGCCTTAAATCCGATAACTTGGCCTTAATTAAACCCTTTTCAAATTCTACTAAGAACTTTTGCGGATTGTTAATTAAATTCATAACTTCGCGTTTTTTACATTTTCTGAAAAATTCCTTGGTTAATTCGCCTTCTTCAAAATATTTTTTAAATTCAAGTGAAAAATGTTTTGTGAACTCTTCTCTTAAATCTTTATCAATTCTGGATAAATTCCACATATAAGCGCGATATTGCATAATTAATTTGCAAGAATTAAAGTCTGCTTTTAATTGTGGCTGTGAGTCTAAAAAAGCACCGAGTTCTTTATATTCATCGCAAATGCAATAAACTTTTGATTTGCTGTTCATTGACGAGCCTGAATTGTCTTGCCTGTAATAATAGTAAGCTTTATTACTGAACATGATTTTTCCCGCCAAAGCGGCAACTTTAAAAGCGAAAGAGGCATCTTGATAGCTTGCGCCCGGAGTTTCAAGGAATTTTATATTGTTTTGTGTTAAAAATTCGCGCTTATAAATAGCACTCCAAATTGTAGGTCTGATTTTTAAAATCAACGGGTCGTTTTTTGTTTGGCAAATTTTGCCTGTGCGGCTTTTTGCGATTTTTCCCGCCTTTATTGTTTTCTCTGGGCTCGACCAATAATCATACCAGTCGGATTTAACCAAATCAGCGTTGCCTTGCACCGCTAATGTGTATAAATCCTCATACATTTTAGGTTCAATGAAGTCATCTGATTCTATAATGCCTATATATTCACCTTGTGCGGCGGCAATTCCAACGTTCATTGAGTGTCCGTAGCCTGAATTTTCTTTGTCGATTATTTTAAAGCGTTTATCTTGAGCAGCGAATTTTTCTATAATTTTTAAAGAATTATCTTTTGAACCGTCATTGACGCAAATTATTTCTATATCTTCTAAAGTTTGCGCCGCAATACTTTCCAGACATTGTCCGAGATATTTTTCCACATTATAAATAGGAACCACCACACTTATTTTTATTATTTCTGACATATCGCCTCAAATAAATCGAGCGCACGCTCAATTGCTTTGTCCATATCATAATATTTATAATCACCCAAACGTCCTAAAAAATAGAGGTTTTCAATCTTCTTGGCTTCATCGATATATTTTTCATAAAGCATAGTGTTTTCAGGGTTTATAATTGGGTAATAACGTTCATTTATGCCTAGTTCAAAGGCTTCAGAATATTCTTTGGCGATTACGGTTGCTTCAGATTCATCATTTAAATAGTGTTTAAATTCGTGAATACGGGTGAAATCATAATCATTGGGGTAATTCACAACCGCACCTTTTTGGTAAAATTCACGGTTAAAAGTTTGAAACTCGAAATTCACGCTGCGGTAAGGAAGCTGCCCGAATTTATAATTAAAATATTCATCAATTGAGCCTGTATAAAAAATTCGCTTAAAATCACCTTCAATATCTTCATATTGAGTATTTAAAAGCACTTCGATATTTTCATGGTTAAGCATGTTCTCAATAAGTGTGCTGTAACCTTCGAGCGGAATTCCTTGATATTTGTCATAAAAATACCTATCATCCTTTGAAATTGAAACAGGCACACGGGCGCTTACGGAACTGTCGATTTCATCGGGTTTTAGCCCCCATTGTTTTTGAGTGTAGCCTAAAAAAACCTTTTCATAAATATAGTTTGAAAGAAAATCTAAGTCTTTATCGGCCTGTTTTTTGAATTCTAAAATAGGCACTTTTGCGCCGTATTCAAATTTTGCAAGCAATTTTTCTTCAAGCTTTTGCGCCAAAGACTTTGGAAAAATATCGTGGATTGTTTTTAAATTAAAAGGAATGTGTGTTTCAACCCCGTCAATTAACGCTAAAACCTTATGGGTGTAAGTGTTAAATGAAGCGAATTGTTTGATGAATTTCCAAACTTTTTCGCTTCTCGTGTGAAAAATATGTGAACCATACTTATGGATGCAGATTCCGTTCTCGTCATAAAAATCGTAACTGTTACCCGCAATGTGGGACTTTTTGTCGATAATGAGAACTTTTTCGCCTAATTCTTGTGCGATTTCTCTTGCAATTGTTGCACCGGAAAAACCCGCTCCGACAACTAAATTTTCTACTTTTGCGCTACTTTGTAACATGCATCGATAATAACACTAAAATACATATTTCAATAGTACATGTGGGCAATCTGTGCGCAATCAGTTCGCGCTTTTACCAGGGTTTAGTTTGGGAAAGTTTGTTCCTTAATTCACGGAAGCGGGCGATATCTTCCTGCGCTTTGGAAGTTTCCTTGAAAAGCACCTGATTTGAAGGGTGCACAAGTAAAATTGCGTCCACGTGAACTTCTAAAAAATCATATTTTCTGGGGGCTGTGGAAGAATTTCTGCCCATAATTTCGGCGTTTGTAACGGCAATAAAACGCTTATCACGGTCGTTTAAAAGGTCTGTGAGTTCGCGGTTTGTGTTGGTATATTTTGAAACGTGCACTGTGCCTTTAATGTCGTGGTCTTTTGTGAGGATAAAAACCTCTATTGGCACCGTATCTGCATTTTTTACCATTTTTGCTCCTTTAAATACTTTTGTTACATTATAGCTTATTAGACGCGTTTGGACAACAAAAACATGTTTGTGCTTTAATTATTCTAACGAGTAAATTTGGAGAGTTGAATGATTGTCGTAATGGAGCCAAAAGCCACTCAAGAACAAATTGAGAAGGTTTCCGAATATTTAAAGGCGCACGGTTTCAAAATTAATATGAACTATGGCGATATCTTGACGGTTATTGCCGCAATTGGCGATAAACGCCTTATTGATACAAGTGTTGTGGGTTCTTTTGATGGTGTTGGCGAAGTTAAAATTATTCAAGAACCTTACAAAATGGCTTCAAAACAAGCACAAGAAGAAGATACCGTAATTGTTTTTGAAAACGGTGTGAAAATCGGCGGTAAAGAAAAACCGGTTTTAATGGTTGGCCCGTGTTCTGTTGAAAAAGACTATGAGGGGCTTTTAAAGGTTGCGATTGCGGCTAAAGAAATGGGCTGTGAGTTTTTAAGAGGCGGTGCGTTTAAACCCAGAACTTCACCATATGATTTTCAAGGGCTCGAAGAAAAAGGGCTTCAATATCTTGCAAAAGCGCGCAGAGAAACAGGTTTGCTTGTGGTAACTGAAGTTATGGACACAGCCGACATTCCTTTGCTTGTAAAATATGCTGACGTTTTACAAGTAGGCGCAAGAAACATGCAAAATTTCAAACTATTAAAAGCTTTGGGAAAAATTAAAAAACCTGTTATGCTTAAACGTGGCCCTGCTGCAACAATTCGCGAGTTTTTACTTGCGGCTGAGCATATAATTTATAACGGCAACAATAAAGTAATACTTTGTGAGCGCGGAATT
>JAVBQM010000104.1:0-6911 GCA_031549065.1 Candidatus Gastranaerophilales bacterium
TGCAGAATTAAATGAAGCGCTTGAAACAACAAGCCATTATTATAAAAAAATCGAAAAAAAAGTTGTTGAACAAATTATCGGGCATCTCAAAAACCGCCCTAATGATGACCTTTCAGAATCTGTGAAAACATTAAAACTTAAATATATTGCAAGTTTGGAAAAATCTCAGGTCGACATTTTGAATAAAATTAAGGAAGCTGCCCTAAAAACTTTGAAAGCTAAGCAAGCAGCGGAAGTCGCGAAACTAGCGGAAGAAGCCAAGGCAGAAATTGGCAATCGAAGAGCTTTCTACTTTAAAAGAAAATCCTTTTTGGAAAGACTCGAGGGCTATGGCAGCTCTTTTGACGGCCAATCTGCTGAAGAGTTTCAAGAAATTTACAAAATCGCAAAAAAACTTCCCAGTTCATCTAACAACATCTCGGCGTTTTTTGCAAAATACGCAAGGCGTTCCAACGATGAAATTGCTCACCGCTTGCTTTCGCCGGCAATGGCGACAACTGAGCATGTTGTGCCGCAATCCTCAGGCGGAGAAGACAGAACAGATAATTTTATTGTAATGTGCTCCGAGTGTAATCATAAAAGGTCCTCAATACCTTACGCAGATTGGCTTAAAGTTCAACCCAGAATGAAAAATAATTTCAAATCATACATAGCGCATATTTCCGAAAGAATAAAACTTGGTGAATTGGGTGAAGGATATGCAACTTACCCTGCGGAAGTTTCTCGAACGGTTAAAACACAGTCTGAAGGCGAAATTACAGCTTTTAGTCCGGATTATGTTGAAATGGAAAGAGTTGACGGGGAAACAAGAAAAGTCAAAGCAACCCCAAGTCTTAGTGATAGGGTCAAAGTTGCTAAGGCGAAATGTGAAACAATAGCCTCAAGGCTTGGTTCTCTGCAAAAAAGACAGACAGCATTACAAGATGACCCTGAATATAGGTCAATTGTTCAATACTACGAAATAAAAAATTCGCTTGAAAAATTGTATGGAGAAAAAAGGGATATAGAGGGGAGCCTTGCGGACACAATGGTGAGCCTGAGCACAAGTATCGAACAGGAAGGGAAAAAAGATCGTAAGCAAAGAGATTTGAAAGATCCGAGTTTAAGCGAAAAAGCAAGAAAACAGGCACAAAAGCATTGGCGAAATACATCAAAAAAACAGGCCGGAGGGGACATCGTAAATTTAACAGAAAGAGCAAAAGAGCTTGGAGCCAGAAAGATTGAAATTGACAGGAAAATCACAGAACTTGCGGCTGCTCAAGAACAGCATCTTGCTCTTGTAAATTTGCCTGAAGCTCTTATTGCACAGGAAAATAAGCTTAAAGAACAGCTTCAAACGCCCGATATCGAAGAAAAAATTAAGTCCCTTATCGCAAGACGCTTTGAAATCCAAGGGAAAATTCGTGCTGCAAAGCTGGACAAGGAAATTGAGATGGTACAAAATGAGCTCAAAAATGCGGAATTTTGCCGCGATAGCCTGCTTGCTGCTTGCCCCGTTTAACTGACTTTCCCCACCATATGGAGGATATTTCTACAACTTTAGTTATAGGGCTTAAACTCTAGTGTCATAACTGTTTATGGGTAAAATTGACTATAAAAATATTGATTACCCAACTAAAGTTGGATAAATAAGTTTCGATAACGGAGAGGTAAATAATTAGAAACATTAAAATCGTAATATTAATATAGGAGAGAGTACAATGGCACTTACAATTAACACTAACGTTCCTTCTTTAATTGCTCAGAACAATTTGAACAAGAACGTAGCAGGTCTTGAAAAAGTTATGGTTTCACTTTCAACAGGTCTAAGAATCAATCACGCAGGCGATGACGCCGCAGGTTTAGCAATCGCTGAAAGAGCAAAATGTCAAATCAGAGGTTCTAACAAAGCTATGGACAACATCCAAGACGCAAAAAACTTCGTAAACGTTGCTGAGGGTGGTATGATCAGCGTAGGGGACCACTTACAAAGAATTAACGAACTTTGTATTCAAGCAGCTTCCGATATGTACAACGCGGACGGAAGAAAATCATTGTTTACAGAGATCAAACAAAGATTAGTTGAGATCGACGCTATTGCTGAAGGTCTTCAATTCAACGGTCAAAAGCTTCTAGATGGCAGCCTTGACAAAATGGTTATCCAAATCGGTGCTTATTCTGATACTGCAGGCGGCAGCCAAATCAACACTCTTGATATTGCTCCGGCATTAACTGACTGTCACTGGTCTCAATTAGGCGCAGGCGCTAACTCTTACACAGGTATTGACGGTATTACACTACCAAGCTGGTTAGACGTTGATAGCGCTGACTGGGCCGATACTACAAAAATCACAGACGGTCCTGCTGCTTCAGGAACACCTCCACACTTTGGTGATTCAATCCGTGACTATATGGTAGGTATCAAATCTGCTATGGATACTATTTCTCAAGCAAGAGGTTTGATCGGTGCTTACACAAACCGTATGGATTCAACCAACGATAACTTATCAACAACAGTTGAAAACCTTGAAGTTGCAAAATCAAGAATTACTGACGTAGACGTTGCAACAGCAAGCGCCACAATGGTTAAATACCAAATCTTACAGCAATCAACAACAGCAGTGTTGTCACAAGCTAACCAAATTCCTTCTCTGGCTCTAAGATTAATTGGTGGTTAATCGTTAATTAAATAAATTATACCCAGAGAAACAAACTCTCTCCCAAAATGTGCCGGTTTTACCCGGCACATTTTTTTATGCAAAAAGGAGAAATTTTATTTGCCGGCACGAATTTGCGCAACTTTGTTTCTGATATCTTCGCCCATTTTAATTTCCATATCGTGAATTCTTATTCTTGCAATTTCAACAACTTTTAGGGCGTCAGAAGGGTCTTCATTATTGATGTTTGTGCCTATAAGGTCATCTTTAATTTTTTGAATTTTAACTTCAGTAGCGTCAATTATACTTAAGACTTCGCTAATCTCACGCGGGGTAAATTTTTGCTCTTCAAGAGCTCTTTCTAGATTTTTTCTAAGCTTTTCTCTTTCAGCGCGGGCCTTTTCGGTCAAGCTTTCTTCATTTTGGGGGTTGCCTAAATTATCATAAAAAACCATTGCTTTATATCCTCATATCGTAGTTTCGCACCCAATTTCTGCCGTACTTTTTAATGTATAAAAACAGAAATTCGCGATACTTCAAGTACATCCATAATGGGTTATTATAAGCTTGCGCGCAAGTTTGTGTACACAATTTAATAATTTCGCCGAGTTCTTTTTTGTCCATTCCTATAGCTTTAAAATCGTAACTTGGAGAAAGTTCGTCTTGCTGTTCGCTTACGCCCACAATTCCGTAGAATTCGGGGTTGTTGCGAAGTTTTGTGTGTTTTCCCATAGTGAAAACGCTTCTGCCGTAAGAATCAATTATATCGCTATGTTCGCATAACATTTCGATTGTTTTGATTGCATCTTCACGGGTTTCGGCGGGGAACCCGAAGAAAATGAAGGCAAAGTTCCAAATGTCCGCTGTTGCGGAATTTTGCAAAATCTCGAACCTTTTGTCAAGGTCAATTCCTTTGTTTATTAAATCCATAATCTTTGTGCTGCCCGATTCTAAGCCCCATAAAACCATTCTGAGCCCTGATTTTCTTGCCTTCTCGAGAATTTCTTTTGTAAAAGTACCCTCTAACCGCGCATTTGAAAAATAATTAATTTCTAAACCGCGTTCCAAGATTTTTTGCGCGAGCTCTTCCATATAAGCGGGTGAAACAGATTCATCAATAAATTCAAAACTTTTTATGCCATATTTTTCGCCTAATTCTTCAAGTTCGTCAATAAATTTAGCTATGTTTTTAATGTTGAAATGTTGGCCGAAATCTTGGTCACAAAAGCTGCATTTTCCCCAATAACAACCTTTGCTTGTTTGGTGTGGTATAACAATTTCAGGGGCAAAATAAGATTTTAAATCGTACCCTTCAAGCGATACAGGCGCGAGTTCATCAAGTTTTTTCGGCAAGGTTTTCGGGTTGATTACAACATTACCTTCTTTGATGTATACAAGGTTTGAGACTTCCTCAATTGGAATTTTCCCTTCGATATATTTTGCTAAATCAACAGTGGGCTTTTCACCCTCTTCAACCAGGATTGAATCACAAAAAAGCTCGAAAAATTCAAGGTTTTGCGCCAAATTATCAACCACGCGTCCGAAATAATTTCCGCCAATGTTTATGTGTCCTTTGCCACGCTTTCTTAAAAAATAAGCAAGTGTTAGCCCTGGGATAATTTGCGAAGAAGAATTAATAGAAATGCCGATATAAGGCGCTTCTGGCAATTCATCCACCAATTTTTCAAAGTAATCGAAAAACATGTTTGTGGTTTTATCAAAAACCCAATATTTTATATTTTCATAATTAAGTTTCAAAAAAGGATTTTCATAGCTTGCGAAGGTTAGTTTTGCGGGAGCGTACGGTAAAGACAAGATTTCAAGCGTGTTTTCAATTACATAAAGCGATTTTGCAAAATTTTCGGGTTTGTAGAAATCTTCCCCCCGCAAGGTTTCTTTAGCTTCTTCAATAAATTCAGGAGCATTTTCAAGTTCATAAGTCCGGTTTGTTAAAAATTCTTTAATCTTGCCGTATTTTGCAATTTTATTTTGAATTTCAAAGGGGTAATCTTGAGCTTTTTTATCAGGTGTGTGGTGTTTTTTAATTTCTTCTAAAAGCTCCGGCTGCAAGACTTTTGCTTCTTCAATTGCCGACAATATTTTTTCTTTTTGCAAAATATCATTATAAAATTTAATGTTCAAATCAATAGCCTTGGCGTTATAACCTTCGGCTTTGAGCTGTCCCAGAAGGCTTGGAAGCGCAAAATAAGGGCTTGTGGGCATCCATTGCGGCGGAAAAAGAAGTAAAATATCCATCCCTGTATTGTACAGAAAAATGCTGTAAAGAATTGTAACAAAAGGCTAAACTTACAACAATTATTGCCGATATATATACTTGTTATATATATGAAAACAAAGGAGACGTGTGATGATAGTAAACAAAAATAAATTGAACATTCTTGAAATGGGCGGTAACGGCATGAGCGGCAATGGCAATAATATGGACTTTGCAACTTTCAGCCAAACTGAAATTATGCAAGAATTTATTGATGACCTTGTTGTCGGAATGTTGAACGACGCAGGCGCAAATATTGAAAAAGACGCGTAACATTTTACCTATAAAGGAAACGTAAAATGGACTATAAAGCATGGGTGCAAGACCTCCACAAAAGAGGTTTCAAAACAACGGGCATTAGCGGCAATGAAGCAAACTTTGCAGATTACGGCAATGCGCTTTCTGACGGCATTAAAGCAAAAATTGCAAAAAATGGCCAAACACAGGCAGATAAAGATTTACAAGCTTTAGTTGCTTCACTTTTCGGCAAAAAAAGCAATATGTCATCGAGCCATTTAATAAGCTTGTGTAAATCTAAAGGTCTTAAAGTAAGTAACAGCTATCAAAAAACAACTTATATTGTCGATGAAAAATCTTCAGGTAAAAAGGGCCAGAAAAAAGTTATAAAAGGCTCGATTAATATTATTACAATCACCGACCCTAAAACAGGCGGTAAACTTGTTATAGCAGACGCTAACGGAAAGGCGGCAATTGAAATTGAAGAAGTTTTCATGAATGAAATTTTATCGGGTGTAACTTCTGATATACAAGCGGGCGCAGGCGCGGGCGCGGGCGGTGCCGGTGGTGCCGGTGGCAACGATAACACCCTTGATATGCAAAAACGTGCTAAAGAAGACGAAATCGAAAGATTAAAAAAAGAAAATGCCGAAGTAGCAAAAGAAATCGAAGAACTTCAAACCCAAGCCAAAAAAGAAATTGAAGAAGCAGAAGCTGAAATTGAAAGAGTTCAGGCGGAACTTAGCGAAGAAATTGCGGAAATCAGTGCAGACTGGACAGCGCGCTATCAAGCTAACCCGGATAAATATACAAAAGAATATATTGACACTATGATCGGTTCTCAAACCAATAGTGCAACGGCAAATGCAAACTTGCAAATCTCGGCTCAAGAAGCAAGAATAAGCAACAACCCGCATATTGCCCAAATTGATAAATTGGTTAAAGACGCCAACACCCTTGAAATAAAAACTGTGGCTGCAAATACCAAGCTTCAAACTTTGGGCAGTGGCGGGCAACCAAAAGTCTTAAACACCAATGGTTATGCTATGCAGCAAACAGGCCAAAAAGATGCGCTGCCTCAGGCCCAGCAATATAACAATATGATGGCAAGCCTTAAAAAAGAACACGCATACGCCGGTAAAAGCGCGACATTAGCCAGAGTACAAGCTGAAGCAGGCGCGACATCTCAAGAAGCTGATGCGAAATCTATCACAAAAACAATTAGTGATAATCAAGAAACACAAGAAGCCGAAGTAAAAAAGAAAAGTTCTGAAGAAGAACAAGCGGCTTAACACATAAGAGAGGATAATTAAAAGGGGCTTTTTGAGCCCCTTTTTTATATTTATTTACGGTGTTGCCGGTCTTGCATTTAATTTTTGAATTATTTTTTGAGTTACATCAACTCCGCCGTAGAAAATTGCCTGGTCATCCAAAACAACATCCAGCTTGTTTTCAAGCGCGACGGCTTTAACAGCGGCTTGAATTTCTTTATCGATGCTTTCTTCTTTTTGAGCTTTAAACTTTGCGAAAGCTTCTTGTTTCAACTGGAAAGCCTTTGCAGTTGTTTCTTCAAAAGCCTTTTTCTGAACGGGGCTTTCAATTCTCTTAAATTCCTTTTCCTTATCCATTAAAAAGCGTTGAAGTTCTGTTGCTCTATCATCAATCTCAACATAAGCCGTTTTTGCTTTTGAATAATTTTGTATGACTTGTGCGTAATCAATTGAACCAATTTCTCCGCAAAACCCCGGGGCTGTAATTAAAAG
>JAVBQM010000076.1:0-19352 GCA_031549065.1 Candidatus Gastranaerophilales bacterium
CCTTTTTTTTTTGTATGTATATATATTTATATATACATTTTTTATATTAATGTATGTATATATGCACTTATACATACAAGTATGTGTCTCTACATATCATTTTCGTTCTATACCTATACGTGTGTGCTATATATAAATATGAACATATGGGCGAAATCCCTTTTCATTTAACCAAGAAGGGGGAGATGATTATTGCCATAGTAGCATTTTTGGTCTTAGGTTTGCCGGGTATTTGTATTAGCATTATTGGTATTATTTCTCTTTTCCGCGAGTAAGCATTTTTCATTTACCTGAAGCCGTTTTTCTGCTATTATTTTCCTATATATGATTGGTGGAGGGATTATGGAACTGGATATTATAAAAAAAGCGGATGCCGAAGTTGCAAGCTATATTGAGCTTGAATTAAAAAGGCAACGTGAAACAATTGAGCTTATTGCAAGCGAAAATTTCACCTCAGAAGCTGTAATGGCTTGCTGTGGAACGGTTTTAACAAATAAATATGCTGAAGGAAAACCTTACAAAAGGTTTTACAATGGCTGCGAAAATGTTGATAAAATTGAAGAATTGGCAGCGGAAAGATGCAAAAAACTTTTCGGAGTCGACCATGCTAACGTTCAGCCGCACTCAGGCGCTCAGGCAAATATGGCCGTGTTTTTATACGCACTTAAGCCTGGAGACAAAGTTCTTGGCATGGACCTTTCAAATGGCGGCCATCTTACGCATGGTTCACCTGTGAATTTTTCAGGGCTTTATTTCGACATAGTTTCATATGGCGTTGATGAAAACGGTGCGATTGATTACGACGCGCTTGAAAAAGTCGCGATAGCCGAAAAACCAAAACTTATTATCGCGGGCGCGAGCAACTACTCAAAAGTCATCGATTTTAAACGCTTTGGCGAAATTGCTAAAAAAGTAGGCGCTTATTTAATGACAGACATTGCCCACATTGCGGGTTTGGTTGCGGGCGGAGTTCACCCTTCACCGGTTGGCCATGCTGATTTTATTACAACAACAACGCATAAAACTTTAAGAGGTCCTCGCGGCGGAATAACTATGTGCAACGCGGAACACGCCGCAGGTATTGATAAAGCGGTATTCCCCGGCATTCAAGGCGGTCCGTTGGAACACATAATTGCCGCAAAAGCCGTTGCACTTAAAGAAGCCCTTGCGCCTGAATTCAAAACTTGGGCAGAAAATGTTGTAAAAAATTCGAAGGTATTATCCGGTGCGCTTATTTCCGAAGGTATTGATATTGTTGGTGGCGTAAGTGAAAACCACGTTATGACACTCGATTTAAGAAAATTAGGCAAAACGGGCAAAGATGTTGCAAATCTTCTTGAAGAAGTCGGCATTACTGCAAATAAAAACACTGTTCCTAACGACCCGCAATCGCCATTTGTTACAAGCGGTGTAAGAATTGGAACGCCTGCCGTAACAACCCGCGGTATGGGCGAAGACGAGATGGTAAAAATTGCAAAAATCATAGCTGATGCCGTTTTAGAGCGCGACACAATTGAAAACATCCGCGCACGTTCATTGGCGCTTTGTAAGGCATTCCCGCTATATGAAAAAATGGCGGCAACGGTTTAGAAATTTGCCACAGCACAGAAATAGCTCTACAATTTAAGTATGAGCCAGATTTTAAAAAGTCTCATAAATTATCTTGAAGAACCCGTTTTGATTTACGATGAAAAACGGGATTCTTTGCACCAAAACAATGCTTTCTTGAATGTTTTTTATGGTTTCGAGCCGCAAAAGTGGCAAAATGAAATAAGAAAACTTGAATACAAATTGCATTTTGAACTTTGCCTTCTTGAAAGCGAAGATTTAAAAACCTATACGCCAATTTCGGCGTTAATTCGTTCAGAGATTGAATTAAGTACTTTTGTAAGTTACGAAAAAGAACAGGGTAAACCTCTTTATTTTGTGCTTAAAACCGCTAAAATCGGCAATTATAAACTGATCTATTTTTATGATGTTTCAAAAAAACTTGAGTGCGAAAGGCTCGAAGGGGAAAACGTTGCACTTAGAGCACAGGCAAAAACGGTACCTGCGGCGCAAAACCAGGCTGTTAAAATGGCTTTACTCAACCGTATTTCAAACTTGCTTCGCGCGCCGTCTTTGGATGTAAACGCAATTATTAACATTACAATCCAAGAACTTAGTTTAATTTTTCGGGCAAATAAGGTTTATTTTGTCGGCGATAAGGAAATTGAAAATTACGGCAGTGTTGATAAAATAAACTTTTCAATCACCTTAAAAGAGCATAATAATAGCGCCGAACATTTCCCCGCGCCGATTGGCAGAATAATAATGCCTGTTTTGCCCTATGGAATTTTTGTAATTTTCACTCCTCAAAAGGAATTACAAGAAAGCGAACGCGAACTTTTGGTTGGTATTTCAAACCAGGTGCTCGATGCGATTGAACTCAAAGAAACCCAACTTCAGCTTATAAATTCCGAAAAAATGGCGTCTTTGGGGCAATTAATTGCAAATGTTGCACATGAAATTAACACGCCGCTCGCGTCAATCAGCGCCAATAACGAAATTATGGAAAAGCTTTTTGAAATACAAAATGTACCGGATAGCGCCGAACTTCTTGCTGATATTAATTCTATCGACAGAGAAGCAATTAACCGCATCACGAACCTTGTTAAATCACTCAAACGCTTTGTAAGGCTTGATGAAACAGAGCAGCAAGAAGCGGATATTAATGCCGAGCTTGATTTGACGCTCGAGCTTCTTCGCCATAGAACCAAAAGTTCAATAAATGTGACTAAAAATTACGGTGCAATTCCGCTTATAAACTGTTACCCAAATATGTTAAATCAAGTGTTTTTGAATGTTTTATCTAACGCGATTGATGCGATTAAGTCTGTTCGCGAAGAAGGTGAAATTAGCATTACAACAAAACTTGAAGATGCCAACCTGTTAATCAAAATTTCAAACAACGGCACACAAATTAAAAAAGAGGATGAGGATAAAATCTTCGCCGCCGGCTTCACCACCAAAAAAATCGGCGAAGGCACAGGGCTTGGCTTAGCGATATGTAAAAAAATCGTTGATAAACACGGTGGCGAAATTTATTTTACCAGCACAGAAGGGCAAACGGAATTTATAATATCAATTCCTTATGCTTAAAACTGCGGGTTTTGCACCCAATTCCACGCGCTTTCAACCATATCTTTGAGTGATTTTTCAGGCGTGAAACCTAATTCTGACGCAGCTTTCTCATTTGAAGCTATCAAGGTGGGCGGGTCACCATCGCGGCGCGGCGCGATTTCAAGCGGAATTTCTTTGCCTGTCGCTTCACAACAAGCATCATAAACTTCGCGAACACTATAACCTTTGGAAGAACCGAGGTTATAAATGTTTGTAGGCGCTCCTTCAAAGAGCTTTATCAACGCCAGATAATGCGCGCGGGCTAAATCTTCAACGTGGATATAATCGCGAACACAAGTACCGTCAGGGGTCGGGTAGTCTGTGCCGAAAAGTTTAAAGGTGTTGCCATTACCCGCCAACAGGGGAGCCAAAACGTTTGGCACAAGGTGAGTTTCCGGGTTATGTACTTCGCCCAAAAGCCCGTCTTTGTCCGCGCCTGCGACATTAAAATATCTTAAAATCGCACTTTTTAAATCATGTGCGCGACTTTCCGCGAGCAAAATTCTTTCAATCATCAACTTTGAACCGCCATAAGGGTTAATCGGGCAGAGCGGTGCGCTTTCTTGAATAGGCATTTCTTCCGGTTCACCATAAACCGCCGCGGTTGAAGAAAAAACAATTTTCTTAACGCCTGCATTAAGCATTTCTTTCAAGAATATTGCTGTTTTACCAGTATTGTTAATATAATATTTTAAAGGGTCGAGAACAGATTCACCCACTTGTGAAAATGCCGCAAAATGAACCACTGCATCAATTTTGTTCTCACTAAAAACTTTTCCCATAGCTGAAACGTCTGAAATATCGGCTTCGTAAAATTTAAATTTCACGCAAGATTCACCTGAAACACGCAAAAGAGCTTTGATTGCGCCCGAATTCCCAAGGCTTAAATTGTCCACTACGACAACATTAAAGCCTTTTTCCATAAGAAATTTCGCGCAATGAGAGCCGATATAGCCCGCAGCGCCCGTTACAAGAATACTAGAGTGCATTTTTAAGCCTCGCTTCAACACATTCTTTACCTAAAATAGCAATAACAGCGCTAATGTCCGCCCCTTTGATACGCCCCGTTAATGCGGCTCTGATCGCCCACATAACGTCTTTTGCTTTCACGCCTTGTTCTTTGAATTTTTCACGTAAAACAGCTAAACCGTCGTGGATATTTTCTTCTGAATTAAAATCCCAGTTTATACAAGCTTCAAGCGCTGAGTTCAAAACTTCTTTATTCTGGATTGCCCCTGCCGCTTCATCGCTTTCGGGTGTTACATTGTCTTCAAAAAAGTAACTTGTATCTTTTTTAATTTCGGACAGAACCGTCAAAGGTTCACGCGTAACTTCAACAATACGCTCTAACTGCGCACGGGAATAGCGTTTTAAATCGTAACCTTCCAAAAATGGTATAATTAAATCAGTCAACGCGCCAATTTCCATTTTCTTAATGTACTGCCCGTTCATCCAGTTTAATTTGTCGTATTCAAAAATTGAATTTGAACTTGAAACATCGTTAATTCTAAAATCCGCGGCAATTTCATCAATGTTTTTAATTTCAACCCCGTCGCTTGGCGACCAGCCAAGAAGCGCAACAAAATTCACAAGCGCAGGAATCAGATATCCTTCTTTTACAAAATCGCTTACTGCGGTGGCACCATGGCGTTTTGAAAGCTTGCTTCTATCCGGCGCAAGTATCATTCCTAAATGTCCGAATTCAGGTGCGGCGACTCCCAAAGCTTCATAAATCAAAATTTGTTTCGGTGTATTTGAAATATGGTCTTCACCGCGAATAATATGAGTAATTTTCATTAGCATATCATCCACCACAACGGCAAAATTATAAGTAGGAACGTTGTTTGATTTCATTATGACAAAATCGCCGATAAGGCTTGTGTCAAATTTCAATTCACCTTTAACCATATCGTTAAATTTGAGTTCGCGAGCGTCAACCTTAAAACGAAGTGCGGGCTTTCTGCCTTCGGCACGAAGTGCGGCCTTTTCTTCTTCATTTAAATTGCAGCATTTTCTTGAATAGATGTTCGCCTGTTTATTTTCCATTGAGCGCTGTTTCTCTTCTTCCAGCTCTTCGGGCGTACAAAAACATTCATACGCCGCGCCTGATTCCAGCAATTTCTTCGCATAATCAGGGTAAATATCAAAACGTTCGCTCTGGCAATAAGGGCCATAAGGGCCGCCCACATCGGGACCTTCATCCCAATTAAGCCCAAGAGCGTGCAAACTGTCGAAAATATTTTCCTTAAATTCATCGCAAGAGCGGTCTAAATCTGTATCCTCAATTCTTAAAACGAATTTACCGCCCGTTTTTTTTGCAAATAAATAATTAAAAAGCGCTGTTCTCGCGGTTCCTATGTGCAAATTTCCGCTTGGCGAAGGCGCAATTCTTACTCTGATTTCATCCATTTCATTTATCCTCTGTATGTATTCCAATAATACTACAAAAAAAATCTATTTATTATATAATATTCCGAGTATTACTAGGGGCATTTATAACTTATGAAGAACAAATTAAAAATCGGAATGATAGGTTTAGGAACTGTTGGCAGCGGGGTTTTTAAAACGCTGCAAAGTTTCAGCGATGAAATTGAAATTGTTCAAATTGCCACACGCGACCCTGATAAAAACAAAGGCGTGAGTTTCAACAACATAGTTGATGACGGTTTTATTGTCGCAAATAACCCGGAAATTGACGTACTTGTTGAAGTTGCCGGCGGAATAGGCCCAATGCTTGAAATTTGGAAAACCGCGATTAAAAACGGTAAACATATTGTGACAGCAAACAAAGAACTTCTTGCAAAATACGGCGCGGAAGTTTGTGACCTTGCAAATGAAAATAATGTTGTAATTTTGTACGAAGCGGCTGTTGCAGGCGGAATTCCTTTAATTAACCCGATCAAAACTGCTCTTCGGGCAAACAAATTTAAAAAAGTTGCAGGCATATTAAACGGCACAACAAATTACATTCTTACAAAAATGGAAGAGTTGAAAATTTCTTATGATGTTTGCCTAAAAGACGCTCAGGAATTGGGTTACGCGGAAGCTGACCCCACGGGCGATGTTGAAGGTTTTGACACTATGTATAAAATCGCAACGCTTGCAAACATTGTTTTCCATAAAAGAATTGACGTTAAAGAAATTTACCGCGAAGGGATTACAAAAATTTCTGACACAGACATTGCGCACGCAAACGATTTAGGCTACAAAATTAAGTTAATAGGGCTAGCGCAAGAAGCCGAAAACGGCCTGGATGTGCGCGTTCACCCTATGCTTGTTTCAAAGAAAAATGTAATTTCAAAAATAGATGACGTTCTAAACGCCGTTCAATTGGAAGGTTTTCCTGTTGGCCAAGTTATGTTCACGGGCCCGGGCGCAGGCGAATTTCCAACCTCAAGTTCAGTCGTGGGTGATATTTTAGCTATAAGTTCTGAATATAATAAGTGCGACAAAATTCTACCTATGACACGCTGTACACATAGCGAATTTGCAAACCAAATCAACATTAGCGAAACTGAAAATAAATATTATATTTCAATCACAGCACGCCACGAAGTCGGCACAATCGGCACAATCGGCGCGGTTTGCGGCATAAACAAAATCAACCTTTCAAGCATTCTTCAAAAAGGGACATGTGACGACGGCACAGCGCAAATCGTTGTCATAACTGAAACCGCCAAAGAAAGCGACATGCAAAATGCGATTGGCGAACTAAAAAATCAGGGGCTTATAATTAATAATTTAATAAGGGTGATGTGATGAGATACTCGGGCTTAATTAATAAATACAGAGAATTTTTACCTGTGGGTGATAGAACGCCTGTGGTTACAATAAACGAGGGCAACACGCCTTTGATTAAGGCGGATAACCTTGCAAAAGCGATCGGGCGCGACGACCTTGAAATTTATTTGAAATATGAGGGTTCAAACCCCACGGGCAGCTTTAAAGACCGCGGAATGACCATGGCTGTTTCAAAAGCTTGCGAAGAAGGTTCGAAGGCAATAATCTGTGCTTCGACGGGAAACACTTCAGCTGCCGCAGCAGCTTATGGCGCCAAGGCGGGCCTTAAAACCTATGTTTTAATTCCTGACGGCTACATTGCACTTGGCAAACTTTCTCAAGCTATGATGTATGGAGCGAAAGTCATAGCAATAGCGGGCAATTTTGATCAGGCGCTTGAAAGCGTTCTTGAAATTTCGCGCAACTACCCCATAACGCTTGTAAATTCACTTAACCCTTACAGAATCGAAGGTCAAAAAACCGGGGCATTTGAAATTGTTGAAGCGCTTGAAGATGCGCCCGATTACCATTTTATTCCCGTAGGCAATGCAGGCAATATCACGGCTTATTGGAAGGGGTACAAGGAATGGAACGCTAATGGCAAATGTGCCAACTTGCCCAAAATGATGGGTATTCAGGCCGAAGGTTCAGCGGCAATTGTCAAAGGCCACAAAATTGAAAACCCGGAAACTATTGCAACAGCAATCCGCATAGGCAACCCTGCAAGCTGGAAGCAAGCCGAGGCTGCACGCGATGAGAGTGGCGGCACGATTGATATGGTGAACGATGAAAAAATTATCGAGGCCTACCAGTTACTCGCTTCAACTGAAGGTGTTCTCGCAGAACCGGCAAGCTGCGCGAGTGTGGCGGGTGTTATAAAATTAAAAGACCAATTAAAGCAAGGCGCACGTTTGGTTTGTATTCTAACGGGTAATGGCCTAAAAGACCCTGACAGTGCAATAAAATACGCCTCAAGTCCTGTTGAAAAAACAAGCTCTGATTTAAGCGACATTGTCAAATTGATGGGCTTATAAAAAAGCGGTTGATTTTGGGCTTTGTTGTGATAAAATTTTTTTATTGAAAATTGAATAATTTGTGTGGGGGATTAGCTCACTTGCCGAAACGATGAGGCAACGTGGCTCCGTCCACAAACTACCAGATGAGCCTGGTAGAATTGAAAATTGAATAATTTGTGGGGGATTAGCTCATCTGGTAGAGCGCCTGCTTTGCACGCAGGAGGTGAGCGGTTCGATCCCGCTATCCTCCACCATTTATTTTTATCTTACGGGAAGACCTATCCTATGGAACGGTATGAATTTGTATTTGATGCACCTCGAGACGAGGTTGTAAAAAGTATTTTATCGGGTGTTGTCAGCTGGCAACTACTACCGCTTGATGATGGCATACGCGGAAGCATTTCCAAAAACCGTACACACGGCGAATTCTATTACGTTCGTGCCTATGACCGTGGTTCGCCTTTTGGCTCAATTTTCGATATAAACATAGAGGAAGTGCGAGGAAAAACGGTTATAACGGGGTATTGGCGTTTGCACAAATTTATGGTTATGCTTATTGTATCTTTGTTTCTTGCTTTTCCATTTATCCAACTCATATCAGGCGAGTTTAATGCAATACTCATAGCACTTCCAATATTGCTTGTAATAATAGTGATACAAGGAATTTGGCAAAACAAAAAGAATGAACCTGAGGTGATCGATTATTTCAGAACACAACAATCGATTATAAACTCGCGAGAGAAGAGCGACGCCTGAACTACAAGCACCACAATTTTTAAAAGAGTCCTTAAGGCTCTTTTGTATTTTCGTTACATTATTGCCAAATGTCCAATTAATCCATATTATTTATAATGTTAGGTGAATTAGGAGAGTTTATATAATGAAAAAGTATTTAGCGGAATTTATCGGCACATTTACTTTGGTGCTTTTAGGTTGTGGCGCAGCAGTTGTTGCGGGTGAATATATTGGTGTTTTAGGGATTGCATTTGCATTTGGCTTGGCCATAGTCGCTATGGCATATAGCGTCGGCAATATATCCGGCTGCCACATTAACCCTGCGGTAAGTTTGGCCTTCTTGTTAGCTAAAAGAATGGGCGGAAAAGATTGCGCCCTTTATGTTGTTTCACAATGTCTGGGTGCTATCGCGGGCGCATTTGTCCTTTTGGTTATGATGAAGGGTTTACTTGCAGGATATGACGTTTCCAATTTGGGGCTAGGTCAAAATGGTTACGGTGAAGGATATGGCGCAGGTTTTGGCCTGAAAGCAGCTGTTATTTTTGAACTTGTTGCCACTTTTATATTTGCATTTGTTATTTTAGAATCCACAAAAGAACGTGCGCCTAAAGGGTTTGCCGGTTTAGCAATAGGCCTTACTCTTGTTGTTATACATATTGTCGGCATCAAAATAACGGGCACTTCCGTTAACCCTGCAAGAAGCATTGGACCGGCTTTATTTGTTGGGGGATTGGCTCTTAAACAGCTCTGGGTGTTTATAGTGTGCCCGTTGGTGGCGGGTGCTGTTGCGGGCTTAACATCAAAAATATTTGATTAGGAATATTTCTTTTATGAGAAAAACAGTCGAAGGCAGCAACAGGGGAGCAGTCTTAAGCGGGACATATTCCGGACTTTGTATCGGCATATTGTATTCTTTGTTCACATTTTTACATTTAAACAGGTGGCACGAAATCTCAATCCCTTCAATTGTCCCTATTGCAACCAGTATTTTGGTAACTGTTTTCTTCTTAAATTTCAGGGGAATAAAATATTTATTCGCTTACTTATTTGTAAGCACTTCATTTTTTATCTCTACAGATATGTTTGCGGCAATTTTATTGTCACCATTACTCAGAAAAGCTAGTGGCCCATATGGAGATATGGGATTTTTATTGGGCATGATGTATATTTACCCACTTATTGGTGGCATAATTGGAACAATAATAGCTATCGCTATAAACAATCTGGAAGTTGAAAATTCGGTAGAAAGCAAAGGGATTAAAAATGATTAAAAAAGAATTGGTTCCGGCATTTAAAAATCTTATAAAAACTCAAGATTGGATATGTCTTTCCACTGTTAATTCAAAAGGGCTGCCGGAAACAAGGGCGATGATTAATCTTGCAAACCCAAAGTTGTTTCCGAGTGTTCAAAAGTACTTTGATGATAGCTTAATGGCATATTTTTCTACCAATACAAGCTCGGAAAAAATGGAACAACTTGCATTAAACAACAAAGCCTCCGTTTATTACTATAATCCGGAAACATTTGAAGGGCTTCTTCTTATGGGTACGCTGGAAATTATTGAGGAAATGAAAATAAAAAAAGATTTTTGGCAAGACAGTTGGACTATATATTACAAAAAAGGCTTGAACGACCCTGACTATACTCTTTTGAAATTTAACCCGAGCGGCTATAAATATTATAACGGCAAACTTGAGTGTGTATCGGGCAGTTTATAATATTACAAAATGTTAAAAAGTGAATTATTTTAATCAATTTTTGCCCCACAGAATCCCTTTTATATTATAAGGATATAAAATTTTAACGGAAAGGGAGAAAATATGATTAATGCCATAGGGGGAATTTCTGCTACAGAAACATTGAAAGCGTCTGCTAATGCAAATGCGCCGGAATCTTTTGCAACTACGGGTACATCGGAAGTGCAAGCCACTATAGATACATTCTCAGGAACTGCAGGGCTCAGAGTCGGACAGGAAGAATACGATAAACTTTTCGAAGGCGAAGCAAAAGAAGGCCGTATTCAAAAATCACTAGGGGATATATTCTCGCCACAAGTAATAGATGTAGCAAGGGAATACAAAGATGGCGCGCTAGAGCGTGAAACAGCCTCTATTTATAAAAGCGAATGGTTTGGCCTTTCCCAAACATTGGAACAAGACATAGTATCTCAAAGAACCAGTAAGGGTGTAGAGAAATCGGTAACCGACTATAAAAACGGGGAGCCTGAATTTAGAACAGTTTTTCTTGATGGCGAATACCATAGCACAACTCACTACGGCGCTTATGGCGAAGGTGCAGACGTAACTTACTATGCCGACGGAACCCAAGACGTACGCACAGATGACGGCAATGGCAAAGTCACATTGGAAAAACGCGGGCCTTGGGAAGTCGACGGTCGCGAAGTCTTAACTACAGCTGAATTCGAGAACGGCCGCCTGGCTCGAAGCCGCACCAACTATGAAGACGGAAGCTATTCTATAAGCGAGTTTGGCGATGACGTTCTGGACCGCACCAAGGAAGACACGTACAGGTCTGACGGCACACTAAAAAATAGTTTTGTTAAAAACGAAGACGGAACAACTAAATATAAAGAATTTGATGTTGACGGCGAGACCGTAACATATGAATGGCCGCCTGCTTCCGTTGGAAAATAACTAAAAAAATTATAGCTCATAACATAAGCCACCAAAAGTTTTATAGGAAAAACATACTATAGATTTTGCAAGGTGAAAAAATAGTATAATTATTATTTAAAATTATAATAAAAATACTATTTACACTTGTAATAAATATGCTAAAATCTCTGTATGTTCGAACAATACCTGAATTACCTTATGGAAACTACTTCCGACCTTATTTTCTTTAAGGATCTTAACGGTATTCATTTATTCGGTAATAAAGCCATTGCAGACAAGATAGGGCTTGATAATCCCGGGCAAATTGCCGGTAAAACCGATTGGGAACTTTTCCCTGAATATGCTGAAAAATATATAGAAGCTGACAGGTTTACCATTAAAAGCGGACAGCCTCAATCTTATTCCGGGTGGGTGAAGTATAGAAATGAAACCAAGCCTCGTTTTACCGAAACAATTTTATCTCCCGTTAAAGATAATAACGGCAAAATAATAGGTGTTTGCGGCATATCCAGAGATTGCACCAAAGAAAAGGAAATGTCCGACAAATTAAAAGTGCGGGAGTTTCAGCGAGATGCCTTGTTTAAAAGCCTGCCGGCAAGTATTTGGTTCCAAGATATCAATGATAATTACATATTTGTAAACGATTATTTCCTAAAAACTCACGGCCTTACCAATGATATTATTTCGAAAAATGCTTACGAAGTGCTTCGAAAACATAAAATTATGACCCCGGAAGAGCTGCAACAAAAAAGAGAGAACGAAGACCTGATGAGAAGAACTCTCTTGCCTGTCTCATATGCTACCCAATTCAGCAAAGATGTAAAAGATCAAAAATGGGTTCAAGTTTCAAAATCGCCTGTTGTAGATGATAGTGGGAAATTAATCGGCACACTGGGTATTGTCCACGACATAACCGAAATTCTTACAGCAAGGAACGCCGCAGAATCTGCAAACAGGGCGAAAAGCACTTTTCTTGCTAATATGAGCCATGAGATAAGAACTCCAATGAATGGAATTCTTGGTTTTATTCAACTGTTAGATGCCGCAAACCTCGATTCACGCCAGCATGAATATGTGCAGGAAATAAAGAAATCGACCGAAACATTAATGAAAATTCTTGATAATGTTCTTGATTTTTCCAAAATTGAAGCAGGCAAGTTTATAACAGAAGACATTCCGTTTAATGTCAGACATATTATCGAAGATATCGCTATTTTAGCCTCCACAAATGTACAAAAAGACAACGTGGAAGTGTTTGTCCATTGTGATAACAATGTCCCCGATGTCATTATAAGCGACCCCACGCGCCTAAAACAAGTTTTAAACAATATTGTTAATAATGCAATTAAATTTACCGAAAGGGGATCAATTTACATAAATCTTTCCATTTTGAATGAAGGCGATAAAGATGTTGAACTTCTTTTTGAAATTAGAGATACCGGGATTGGAATGTCCCAAAAAACTTTGAATAAGATATTTGAAACATTTATGCAGGCTGATGATTCAACGACAAGGAGGTATGGAGGAACAGGCCTCGGGCTTCCGATATCAAAACACATCGTCAAAATAATGGGCGGAGATTTAACAGCCACAAGCAAATTCGGGTATGGTTCTAATTTCAAATTTAATATTAAGTGTAAAAAAGGAATTCAGAATATACCTAAATATAAAACTATGGATTTAAACAACGCCAGAATATTAGCGGTGAGTAATTTCGAAAAAGGTAACGACATTATAAAAGATTACTTGGCGGAGTACGATTGCAATATAGTCTTTGCGAAAAACGCAAATGAGGCTATCGGTTTTATAAGTAAAAATGAACATTTTGATTTGCTAATGATTGACTACAGCACTCCCGATATAATCAAATCAAATTTAATTCAGCTTATCGCTAACACAGAAAAATACCGTAACACTCCAATAATAATGTCTGCTTTAATCTCGGATAATAATTTGTGCCAAATAAGCGAAAGAATAACTTATATTTTAAATAAGCCCATGCGAAAAGACAATCTTCTGGAATGTATCGGAAAAGCCTTGAATAAAATCCCGGATAATCAGCCTGAATCCTCTCAAGCCAGGCCGGCTATGAACATGAACTCCCATATTAACGTACTTGTTGCCGAAGACAACAAAGCAAACCAAAAATTAATTTCGTACATATTGGGAGACGCGGGTTATAGATATCATATTGCAAATAATGGCAAAGAAGCACTGAGCGCCTTTAAAAAAGACAGATATGATGTTATTATAATGGATTGCCATATGCCTATAATGGATGGTGCCAGCGCAACATTGGCAATCAGAAAATTTGAAAAAGCACACGAAATACACACGCCAATTATAGCTTTAACTGCAGATATTTTGGGTGACAATATCATAAAATGCAAAGAATCGGGAATGGACGATTACCTTTTAAAACCCGTGGACTATGATTTACTCATAAAGAAAATTCAAACATATGTTCTTCAAAAAAACCAAGGCAACACTCCCGAAACATCTGAACCGGAGTGTTCAACAAGAACAATAAACACAAATGTGATCTCCGATATGATGAAGGCCTTTAAAATGGACCACGCTCGTGCGTCAGAATTAATGGAGAGCTATTTTGGAACTCTTGAAAAAGAAATTATAAGCTTGAACATTGCAATAGAAACTAAAGATTTTGAAGCGATAGAGAATATTCTTCATTGCATCAAAGGTTCGAGTGCAAATTTTAGACTCAAAGAAGTGTCAATATGCGCAAAAGTTATGGAGGATGAGTTAAGAGAAAAGGATCTAAACTCCCTCGAAAGCAATTACGAGAAACTAAAGAAATTAATTCAAAAATGTTATAAGAGCAAAGACGTTCATTGCGAAAAATAAACTGAAGAATCGTTATGCAATATTACAGCTTTGTCGCCTCAAATTTACCGCCCGCAGCTTTAAAAAGAGCGATATAATCAACAAGGCGCTGAGTTTTGCTTGAAGCAACATCGAAACTCAAAGCACGCAGATTTTCTTCATATTGAAGCATATCAAGACGTGAAAGCGCTCCGGCCTTGTATTTTGCGTTTACAAGTTTAAAGTTTTTTGCTTCGAGGTTATATTTTTTAACGTTGTCGTCATATTTTTGAGTATCAAATTTTACCCTGCAAAGTGCGTCATTGGTTTCTTGAATTGCTTCAAGATCGGCTTTTTTATATTCTTCAAACACTTCTTCATATTGTATTTTCTTGGTTTTTAAGTTGGCAACTCTGGCACCGCCCGCAAAGAAAGTATGGCTTAAACCCACAGCACCCATTGCAAGGGTATTTTTCCAATCAAATAAACCGCTTATTGAAGAGGAGTTAAAGCCAAGAATGCCCATAATCGGAATTGTGGGTAAAAATTCTTTTCTTGCAACACGAACGTCAATACCCGCGCGCTCTAAATTTTTCTCCGCTTTCATAATATCAGGGCGTTTCACTAAAATTTCGGATGAAATTTCAGAAGGAATTACCCCCGAAAACTCAATTTTATCAAGCGGAGTGCGCAAAAGCGCTTCAGAATTAACGGAACTTATGCCTGTCATAGTCGCAAGTTGGTTCAATAAAATTTGTCTCTCTTTATAAAGGTCAGAGAGTGAAATTTGCGCCATAGTGTGAAATTTATCGCTCACAGTTACATCAAAAACGCTGGAAAGACCACTTTCAGAGCGAAGCTTCATTAACCTGTGTATTTCTTCCCTGTTTAAAACAATTTTTTCCTGTTCTTCGATTAATTTATCAAGTTTTACAATATTAAAATAAACTGCTGCAACACCTGTAGAAAGGGATAAATAAGCCGATTTTTCTTCGTATTGTGCGGCTTCATAAGCTTTTTTAGCCGATTTTGTTTTGTCGAAATTCTTAAGGAAAATATCGGCTTCCCAACTTGCAATAAAAGGAAGAGAGAACATTGTCATAGTTTCAGGTTCAGTTGAACCAAATTGCGGCGTTCTAACCCGCGCAACATTGCCCATCATCGACACTGTGGGCAGCTGCCCTGCTTGCGCAACTTTTACAAATTGCTTATATTCTTGTGTCTTTAAGGTTGCAATTTTAATATCGTGGTTATTTTCAATCGCAGCTAAAATATAGCCTTTTAAGTGCTCATCGTTAAAATTGTCCCACCAATTGATGTTTACCGCTTCAAGCCTGTAATCTTGTGCGCTTCGCTTCGGCTCTTTTTCTTTTATGGCAAGCGCCGGAGTCATATTCATAAAAGCAAAAAATATTGCTATTGCTGTCAGTATAATCTTTTTAAGGTTCATTTTACTTTGCCTTTTGGTTATGTTAGTATCATAACAGTCGATATAATAACACCAAAAGCATTAGAGGGCAAGAAATTGGCGAAGCAATCAAAAAAAGCTGATATGCAAGAAAGCTTGACGTTCGGTTATGCTCTACATGTAACAGCAAATTATCACAGGCTGGCGGTAACAAAATTTATTAAAAATAAGCCTCAAAGCAGTTTAACAATCAAGCAACTTGCTATTTTAATTGTTTTGACCGAAGAAGACGGTCTTTATCAAATGCAAATTGCTCAAGCTCTTTCAAAAAACAGGCCCAATATGGCAAGATTACTTAGCATTCTTGAGAAACAAGGCTACATCGAAAGAAGAAAAGATGAAAAAAACAAAAAAATCTTAAGGGTATTTATTACAGAAGCAGGTCGTAATATAGTTAAAAAATTGGCTTCTGTAAGAAAAGAGTTTCACAACACTTCTTTGGCTGGTATAAGCGAAGAAGATTTGAAAGTTACCTGCAAGGTTTTAAAGAAGGTTAAAGACAACTTAATGGATGAATTCAAATTAAACTTGTAAAAGGAAAAAACAATGGAAGAAAATGAAAATACTACGTTAGCACAAGAAGCAACAACAGAAAAAAAACAAAAAAAGTCTAAAAAAGAAAAGGTAAAGAAACTTTTAAGTAAAAAACGTTTTGTAGCGCTTTTGATTGTAATAATTATTGGGACGTTTCTTTCCTGGCACTACCTGACAAGTTTCGAATCAACTGATGATGCTTTTGTTGAAGCGCACGTTGTAAGGGTTAGCCCCAAAGTTTCCGGAATTATTTCAAAACTTTATGTGGATGATAACCAGCTTGTAAAAGAGGGTGAGTTACTTGTGCAGATTGATGACAGGGACTACAAAGTTCGACAAGCCCAAGCAAAAGCCGCTTACGATATTGCAATGAACAAACAAAAGCCTGCGGTTGCTGATGTCGCTTCGGCTGACATTGATGTCAGCCTCGCTAAAACTGATTTAGACCGTTACACGAATCTTTATAATCAGGGCGCTGTTTCAAAACAGGAACTTGAGCGCGCGCAATCAAAATATAAACTTGCAAAAGCACGTCAGGTATCAGCAAAAGAAAATGTTTTTTCATCTTCAAAAGACAAGGTTGCTGACGCTGAATTAAAAAGGCTTGCAGCGCTTGTAGAGCAAACGGAACTTGAACTTTCCTATACAAAAATTTATGCACCGGAAGACGGCAAAATTACAAACCGTTCGGCCGAAAAAGGTGCTTTTGTGGGTGTTGGTGCGCCATTATTTTCAATTGTGCCTTCAAAAAGGTGGGTTGTAGCAAATTTCAAAGAAACGCAGCTTCAGCATATGAGAGTCGGGCAAGAGGTTGAAATCAAGGTGGATGCTTACCCTCACTTAAAAATCAAAGGCAAAGTTGATTCAATCCAATCAAGCACGGGCGCAAAATCAAGTTTATTCCCGCCGGAAAATGCAGTAGGAAGCTATGTTAAGGTTGTTCAACGCATACCTGTAAAAATTATTTTCGACGAGCCGGTTGATGAAAAATACAGCATCGAACCCGGGATGAGCGTTATTCCAAAGGTTTTTATTAGATGAGCAGTGAAGCTTCAAAAGCATCTGCCGAATGGACACCGACAATAAGCCCGTGGTTAAGCGCAATTGCCACTATGCTTGCTGTTTTTATGGTTGTCTTAGACACTTCAATTGCAAACGTGGCACTCCCAAAAATTGCCGGAAGTTTTTCCGCCACACAAGATGAATCGGTCTGGGTTTTAACAAGTTATCTTGTTGCAAACGGGGTGATTTTACCAACAACGGGCTGGTTTTCTACAGTTTTTGGGCGAAAAAGGTTCTTGATCGGCTGTATTATAATCTTTACACTATCTTCAATGTTTTGCGGCTGTGCGGGGAGTATGAGCTTTTTGATTATTGCAAGAATTTTGCAAGGGCTTGGCGGCGGCGCTATTATTCCGATTTCGCAAGCCATTATGCTTGAAAGCTTTCCTATTGAAAAACGCGGGCTTGCAATGAGCGTTTTCGGCATAGGCATTATCTTTGCACCAATCATTGGGCCAACGTTGGGCGGCTGGATAACAGACACCTACAGTTGGCACTGGATTTTCCTAATTAACGTCCCGGTTGGAATTCTGGCTGTTTATTTTTGCAAGATTTTTGTTGAAGACCCGCCTTATGCCAAAAAGGGAAAGGTCGAAACAATCGATTATCTTGGTTTTTTGCTTCTGATAGTGTGGCTTTTCACCCTGCAATTGGTTCTTGATAACGGTCAAAAGTGCGACTGGTTCGCCGCGCGCTGGGTAAGGTGGACTTCTTTTGCCTCTCTTGCAAGCTTTGTAACATTTTTATGGTGGGAATTAAAAAACAAAAATCCGATTATCGACCTCAAGGTTTTCTTAGACAGAAACTATTTTGTGGGCGTAATTTTGGGAGCCTTCATGGGTGCAATTTTATATTCTACGCTTGCAATTTTGCCGCTGTTTTTACAGCATTTATTGGGCTATACCGCGACTTTAAGCGGGCTTGCAATTTCACCCCGCGGGTTGGGCTCAATCGTAGGAATTTCGCTCTGCGCCTATTGTGCGGGCAAAATAGATGACAGATATCTTGTAACTTTCGGGTTTATCTTGCTTGGCATTTCAAGCATAATGTTCGGCACCTTGAACCTTAACATTGCAATGGGCGATATCATCACTCCAAATATCGTTTGCGGCATCGCCTTTGGCTCCACAATGATTCCTTTAACAACTCTTTCGTTTCAAACCCTTAAAAATAGTCAGATGACTTCGGCCACCGGGCTTTTAACTCTTTTTAGAAACGTTGGTGGCGCAGTGGGTATTTCAACTGTAACCACACTGATTTCAAGGGGCGCGCAAACTAACCAGACCCACCTTGTGAAAAATCTTGCTGAAAGCAACCCTGTGTTTGTGCAAAAATTTGTCGCGCTAAAAAGCGCTTTTATGGCACAAGGCACAATGATAGCAGAACAAAAAGCAGGCTACTTATTATATGGCCAACTTTTGCAACAGGCGAATCTGCTTGCCTTTATGGATTGCTTTAAATTCTTCGGCGCAATTTCGTTTTTCCTTATTCCCCTTGTTTATATTTTCAAAAAACCAAAGAAGAAAAGTAAGAAAGAATTTGAAATCGCAGAAATGTAAAAATAAGGGGACTTTTAAAATCCCCTTTAAATTTATACTTTCTCTACGCTTTCATCGAGAACTCTGCCACCGCCTTTGGCTTCGAAAATAAACATCTTGGGCACTCTTGTTCCGTCTTTGCCTTTACCTTCAGGGGTTTGATATTTGTTTTCCATTGCCGATACAAATTCCGGTAAGTTTTTCTCCGGAACAATAAAGAACGCTCCGCCGCCCCAGCCGGCTCCGCTTAATCTGCCGCCAAGAGCGCCGTTTTCCATAGCAATTTTGTGGATATCATCAAGTTCTTCGCAGCTTACGCCAAGATTATCCCTTGAGGACGCTTGAGCCTGGTTTAATAAAGTGCCCAATTTAGCCATATCTTTTTTAGCTAAAGCATCAGCAGCTTCCAATACTCTTTGGTTATCATATATGCCGTGTTCAACTTTTTTAACGTGAATTTGCTTATTTTCCGGAGCAGTCGCATTATATTTTGCCGCAAAGCTTTCGAACTCATCTTTCACTGCCAAATATTTTTCGGGTGTTATATTGCATAACTTTGTTATGTCGGGTTCGCCCGAAGCATCTTTGGCATCAGGG